>JALZIL010000102.1 GCA_030860305.1 Actinomycetota bacterium | reverse complement strand
ACGTCTCCCCGTTCTTCGACACCATCGGCCAGTACGTGATGCGCTTCTCCCCTCCGGCCGACGAACTTTCGGTGACGATGACGCTGCGCAAGGACGGCCGTACGCCGTTCAGCGCGACCCTTCGCGGTCGCCGACGGCGGGCTACTCGCGGCGCCGTACTGCTTGCGGCCCTTCGCTTTCCGTTCATGCCTCTCGTGGTCAGCACGCTCATCCGCTATCAGGGCACCAAGTTGTGGGCGCGGCGTCTGCCAGTCGTCTCCCGTCCGCTGCACAAGCCCCAGAAAGGGGTCCAGTAATCATGACCAGCACCCTGAACCGCCCCGCCGAGGGCACCCGCGTCGCGCGCGTGATCCCGCGTCCGAACGAGGGACTATGGCCGGGTCTGGCCGACCCACCGAGTAACAGGTTCAAGGCTGCGATCGCCGAGAAGCTCTTCCGTCGCGCGCTGCACGGCCTCGACGTACGGGTGCGCTTCCCCGACGGGACGAGCATCGGCGCCGGCAACCGCAGCGCTCCGGTCATGACACTGGTGCGACCGGAGGCCTTCTTCGCCCGGCTCGGCTCCGACGCCAAGATCGGTTTCGGTGAGGCGTACATGGTCGGCGACTGGATCACCGGCCCCGCTACGGATCTGGCTGACCTCCTCACCCCGTTCGCCGCGCGGATCTCGACTCTGATCCACCCGTCGCTGCAGCGCCTTCGCCACGTCGTCGAACGCACCCAGCCGGTTGAGGAGCAGAACACCGTCGACCAGGCCCAGGAGAACATATCCCGGCACTACGACCTGTCCAACTCGCTGTTCGAGGCCTTCCTCGATTCGTCGATGATGTATTCCTCGGCCTGGTTCGAGGATGGCGACGACCTCGAGACCGCCCAGCTGCGCAAGATCGACGGCATCCTGGATCTCGCTCGGGTGGGACCCGGTGATCATGTTCTGGAAATCGGAACAGGTTGGGGTGCACTGGCGATCCGGGCCGCGTCCGAGCGAGGTGCCCGGGTCACGACGCTGACGTTGTCCAAGGAACAGGCCGCACTGGCGCAGGCCCGCGCCGAGGAGGCCGGTGTCGCACATCTGGTCGATATCAGGCTGCAGGATTACCGCGATGCGCGCGGTACGTACGACGCGGTGGTCTCGGTCGAGATGATCGAGGCCGTCGGCGAGGACTTTTGGCCGACGTACTTCTCCGCCCTGGACCGGCTGCTCAAGCCCGGCGGACGTGTTGGGCTGCAGTCGATCACGATGCCGCACGACCGGATGGTGGCCACCCGCAAGGCCTACACTTGGATCCACAAGTACGTCTTTCCTGGCGGCATCATTCCGTCGATCCGCGCGATCGAGACGAACCTCCGTGCGCACACCAAGCTGTCCATTGTGGAGCGACGGGACATCGGCCCGCACTACGCCTACACGCTCAAGCAGTGGCGGGACCGGTTCATCGCCGCGTGGCCCACTCTCAAGGGTGCGGGCGAGTTCGACGAGACTTTCCGGCAGATGTGGGAGTTCTATCTCGCCTACTGCGAGGCCGGCTTCCGCGTGGGCTATCTCGGCGTCAGCCAGCTGGGACTGGCCCGCAATCCCTTCGCCAAGGCCTGAGCCAAGAGCCGGTTCGCTACACAACCTCCACTCTGGCGATCCCATAGCGCCGGTTCGCTACACAACCTCCACATTGGGCGGTCCCATAGCACCGGTTCGCTACACGACCGGCAAATCGGAGGGCGGATGGGGCCATGGCAGGGTGAGCGGCGTGCAAATCGCGAGTACGAGGTTCTGGATCACCGGCGCTTCAGGCGGAATCGGAGCCGAGCTCGCCGCTGAGCTACAGCGCCGTGGCGGTCGGATCGCGATCAGCGCCCGGCGCCGTGAGGCACTCGACGAGGTATCCCAGGGCCGGATGCACATCGAGCCGGTGGACATCACCGACCGGGCAGCCGTGCACACAGCCGTCGAGGCCGTACGGACCGCGTTGGGCGGCATCGACGTGGCTATCCTGAACGCCGGGACATGGCAACAGGTGAAGATCGATCAGTTCGACGCCGAGGCATTCCGTACACAGTTCGACACCAACCTGATGGGCACGGTGCACTGCATCGAGGCGCTGCTGCCGACGATGCTGGCCGACAAGCGCGGCGTCATCGCAGGAATGGCCTCGGTCGCCGGGTATCGCGGGCTTCCTGGCAGTGAGGCCTATGGCGCATCCAAGGCCGCCCTGATCAACCTGCTCGAGTCGCTGCGCGGCAGTCTCGGTCCACGCGGAATCCGGGTGCAGACGATCAGTCCCGGCTTCGTCAAGACCGACCTGACCGCGCGGAACAAGTTTCCGATGCCATTTCTGATCGACGCGAAGACCGCCGCCAGCAGCATCGCTGACGGGATCGTTGCGGAGAAAACCGAGATCGTCTTCCCCCTGCCGATGATGCTGATGATGAAGGCGGCCCGGCTCGTACCCAATGCATTGTGGCCCAAACTCTTTGCCCGTACGCCGATGGCCCGCGGACCGTCCAGTCAGCGCAACGGCTGAACAAAGGACTAAGCTGCCCCGTACAACAGAAGACGCAAACAGGGGAGCGCAACCGCGCTGAGAGTGCCGAACCCCGGCAGACCCTCGAACCTGATCTGGGTAATGCCAGCGCAGGGAGTTTGGAGGAACTCATGAGCACGTCGTCCACGCCGCATGGCACCACCAAGGCCGTTGATCGGCCCGGGTCCGACCTTCCAAGCCAGTCCGAGCAGTCCGACCCGCCCGCACAGCAGGGGTGGCGCACCGTCGACATCGTGGTCACTGCCGTCATCGGGGTGGCCTTCGGGGTCGTCTTCTGGGCCTGGAACCTGCTCTGGAGCGCGACCGGGCCAGCGTTCGTCGTGTTTCCACCGGCGCAGGCATTCATGTACGGGATCTGGCTGCTGCCGGCGGTCCTTGCTCCGATGATCGTGCGCAAGCCCGGAGCCGGAGTGTTCGCCGAAACGATGGCCGCGCTGGTCTCCACGCTGTTCGGATCGCCGTTCGGTGTCGCGACCATCCTGTACGGCCTCGCTCAGGGCGCAGCCGCTGAATTCGGGTTCGCGATATTCCGGTACCGCAAGTTCACCTGGTTGAGCGCGCTGCTGGCCGGGCTGTTCGCCGGGGCGATGGCCGCGCTGCTGGACCTGGTCCTGTACTACCCGACGTGGGCCGGAAACTGGCAGTTGACCTACGTCGCGCTGGTTGCGGTGTCCGCAATGGTGATCGCTGGGGCCGGTGCCGTGCTGCTGTCCCGGGCGTTAGCGGCGACCGGGGCGCTGTCCCAGTTCGCCTCAGGCCGTACCCGGACCTGAGCTCACACCCCCAGCTCCGGACATTCTCCGGAGAATGTGCGGTCAACGCAGCCGCTCAAGAGACTTTCTCCGGAGAAAGTGCGGTCAACGCAGCCGCACAAGTGACTTTCTCCGGAGAAAGTGCGTGGTCGTGGTGGATGTGAGGGGCAGCACCGTGACGGCGGCGGTCGCGGTCCACGGTTTCGGGTTTCGCTACACGGGCCGTACGGAATGGGCAGTCCGGGATGCGGAGTTCGGCATCCAGCCCGGCGAGCGGATCCTGCTGACCGGCGCGTCAGGTTCGGGCAAGTCCACGTTGCTGGCAGCGATGGCCGGCCTGCTCGGTCCGGATGCCGGCGACGCGCGTGGCGCCGTACGGGTCGATGGGCGTACGGCCGCGCAGGCCAGGGACCGGATCGGAATCCTCTTTCAGGACCCGGACTCCCAACTGGTGATGAGCCGGGCCGGGGACGACGTCGCCTTCGGGCTGGAGAACCGGGGCGTACCCACGGACCAGATCTGGCCACGGGTACGGGCCGCACTCGACGCCGTCGGATTCCGGTATCCGCTCGACCGATCCACCCATGCCCTGTCCGGTGGTGAGAAGCAGCGACTGGTCCTGGCCGGCGCCCTGGTCTCCGATCCCGGCCTGCTGCTGCTCGACGAGCCCACCTCGCAGTTGGATCCGGAGGGCGCCCAGTTGGTACGGGACGCGGTCACCCGGATCCTGGTCCGTCGGGAGACAACGCTGGTCCTGATCGACCACGACGCCGCCCCCTGGCTTCCCCTGATCGACCGCGTCCTGGAAGTCCAATCCGTTCCGACTCAGGGGGCCCCTACAACGTTAGGCACGTGCCGCGGCGCCCCTGAGTCGAATGGTCCGACTCAGGGCGGCCCCGAGTCGGGTCAGATTGCGTCACAGCGCGGCGTTCGGGAGCTCGAGCCGGGATGGCGGCCAGCGACACCCGTCCTGCCGCCCCGCCCAATCAAGACTCCGTCCAGCCCGCCGGCACAAAACCCGCGGTCCGCTCGGACTGAAGGAGGCCCTCTGCCAATAGGTTTGACACAAGGCGTCCTTCACTCCGAGGGGAAGGGGCCGGTGCTGTGGGCCGAGGGTGCGGGCTACGCCTATCCCGACGACGAGGCCACCCGCCCAGCGCTGCTGCCCACGGACATCCAACTCTGGGCCGGCCGAGTCACGGCAGTCACCGGTCAGAACGGCTCGGGCAAGTCCACCCTCGGCCTGCTGCTAGCCGGGCTCAAGGCACCCACGGTCGGCCGGATCCTGGCCAGCCGGATCCTCGCCGGCCAACTCGGCGACACAGCACCGCACCGCTGGCGCGCTCGGGACCTGGTCCATCGGATCGGCACGGTCTTTCAGAATCCTGAGCACCAGTTTCTCACTGGCCGCGTCCGCGACGAACTCTCGCTCGGTCCGCTACGCGCGGGTGCTGACGATCAAGCAGCGCACCATCGGGCCGAGGAACTCCTAGACCGCCTGGGCCTCAGCGCGTACGCCGACGCCAATCCGTTCACTCTTTCCGGCGGTCAGCAACGCCGGCTCTCCGTGGCCACCGCGCTAGCCACCCGGCCAGCGGTGCTCATCCTCGACGAGCCGACCTTCGGCCAGGATCCGAGCACCTGGACGGAGCTGCTGGCGCTGCTGGTCGAGGCAAGGGACGCCGGAACCGCCCTGTGTCTGATCAGTCACGATGCTCGGTTGGTGGCCGCATTCGCCGACCACGAGCTGCGACTCGACGACCCCTACCCGACCCGGACCAGCACCAGCACCAGCACCAGCACCAGCACCAGCAGAGTTGATGATCCGGACGCACGGGGGTTCTCGGGGCGGACCGGGCCCAAAACCCGGCGCGGTTCCGATGATCAACTCGGTGGGGGGTCAGTTGGATGATAAGTCCCAGCGTGGGGCAGCAGCCGCAGGTCTGGCTGGGGCGGATCAACCCGGTCGCCCAGATCATCGCGATCCTCGTCCTCACCATCACCGCGCTCGCGACCATCGACCTGCTCACCCCAGCCGTGCTTGTCGCTTCCGAACTGACGCTGCTCCCTGCCGCCGGGCTGATCCGAGCCCGACAGCTCTGGCGCCGTACCTGGCCGTTGCTGCTCAGCGCCGCCGGCGTCGCCTGGGTCAATCTGCTGTTCTCGGCCGGCGATGGTTGGGACTGGGTCGGGTCGGGCGCGCTGGCGTTGCGGGTGATCGCGGTGGCCTTACCCGGTGTACTGCTCGTCGCCAGTACCGATCCGGTACGGGTGGCCGACGCGCTCACCGTGCACTGGAAGGTGTCCACCCGAGTCGCCTACGGAGCACTGGCTGCGATCCGGCTCGCCCCGCTGCTGGTGATCGAATGGCAGGCGATCCGACTGGCCCGGCGGGCGCGCGGCATCGATGTCGGCCGCAACCCAATCGCGGCCCTACGGTTGGTCGCCGGCGCGGCATTCACGCTCCTGGTCGGAGCGATCCGCCGCGGATCGCGCTTGGCCGTGGCCATGGATGCGCGCGGCTTCGATTCGTCGATCAGCCGAAAGCAGCGTACGAATGCAAGAGGCTCGGTCCTGCACCGCCGCGACTATCTCTTCGTCGTCGCCGTCGTCGCGCTGTGCGTAGCGACGACGGCTGTGAGTACGGCCGCCGGCATCTGGCAGCCGGTCTTCGCCAGCTGAGCGTGCCGCCAGAGTTCGCCGACCGAGGACGCCCCATCGCGCGGCGCCCCTCGCGTCGGTCGTACAGCGCTCCCGGTCGGGTCGGCCGCACGCCCGCTCGCGTCGGTCGTACGGCGTGTGCGGACACTTCGGTCGTACGGCGCGGCCAAGTCACCTCCGTCGTACGGCCGCACGCCCGGTCAGTCTCGGCGTTTGGCGATGACTGAGGGCCGGTGGTGCTCGGGCTCAGGCCCGTACAACGGGGTTCCGGTCGGTGCCGGCGAGGTCGTCGGCGGCGCCGAGGTCGGCGGCGGCGCCGTCGTAGTCACTGGAGGCGGTGGAGGTACGGCCACTGCCAGGGTGATCAGCTCCCCCGCGGCGACCTCGGTCCCGACCGCCGGGTTGACCTCGATGACCGTTCCAGGCGGTAGGTCGGACTCGACGTTGTTGCGCGCCAAGTTGGTGAAGCCGGCTTCTCGCAGGATCGTCTCGGCTTCCTCGACGGGGCGGTTGCGTACGTCAGGGATGGCAAGCACTCCGGTGCTGACCGTCAGTGTCACCGCTGTCCCGGGAGCAACCTCGCTCTCCTGAGCGGGCACGACGTCGATGACCTGGCCCTGCGGCGCCAGCGATGGCTGCTGCCGCGAGGGCAACACCTGGAAGCCGGCGTTTTCCAATGTCTGCGTCGCCTGCGCCTCGGTAAGACCGATCACCGGTGGAATCGCGACGACGTCCGGGCCGGAGCCGATAACGAATCCGACTTCGGTGCCTTCGTCGACCGACTCCTGCGGCGCCGGGGACTGCTCGATCACGAGTCCTTCGTCGTCCGGATCAGAAGCCGCCTGGGTCACCTCGCCGACGGTCAGGTTGACCCCGTCGATCGCGGCGCGGGCCTGCTGCTCGGTCAAGCCGGTCAAGGCCGGCACCTCGACGGTCGTGACGGGCGGCGGTGCGTCGTCGCCGTTGTTGCTGAAGACCAGGAACAGCGCCACTGCCGCGCCGATCAGAGCCAGCAGAGCCACCGCGAGGACCGCAAGTCCGATCCCGCGACGTCGAGCCCCGCTGTCGTCCTCCTCGGCCCGGTTGTCCAGGCCCAGGACGGGTACGACCGCCGGGGCCGCGCGATACCGGGTGCCGGTGGCCGGCGCGATCATCGCCGTACGGTCGTTGGCGGACATGACCGGGGTGGCCTCGACCCGCTGGCCGGCGATGGCGCGCAACAGATCGGTGCGCATCTCGGCGGCACTCTGATACCGGTTGGCCGGGTTCTTGCTCATCGCCTTGAGCACGATCGCGTCCAACGAAGGGGGCACGGCCGGGTTGATCGTGCTCGGCGGGCGCGGATCCTCGCGCACATGCTGGTAGGCCACGGCCACCGGGGAGTCCCCGGTGAAGGGCGGCCCACCGGTCACCAGTTCGAAAAGCAGGCAGCCGGCCGAGTAGACGTCCGAGCGGGCATCGACGCTCTCCCCGCGGGCCTGCTCGGGCGAGAGATACTGCGCCGTGCCGATCACCGCAGCTGTCGAGGTCATCGTGGCCGAACTGTCCGACACCGCCCGGGCGATGCCGAAGTCCATCACCTTGACCGCGCCGCCCGGGGTGATCATCACGTTGCCGGGTTTGACGTCGCGGTGCACGATTCCGTTGCGGTGGCTGAAGTCCAGGGCGGCGCAGATGTCGGCGGCGAACGTCATCGCTGCCTGGACGTCCATCACGCCCTCGTCCTTGAGGACATCGCGCAACGTAGCGCCCTCGACGTACTCCATGACGATGTACGGAACGTCGCCAGCCGCGACCGAGTCCTCGCCGGTGTCATAGACCGCCACGATCGCGGGATGGTTCAGTGACGCGGCCGCCTGGGCCTCTCGGCGGAACCGGGCCTGGAAGGTCGGATCCCGCGCGATGTCACTGCGCAGCACTTTGATGGCGACCTCGCGGCCCAGCCGAATGTCTCGGCCACGGTGCACCTCGGCCATGCCACCACGGCCGAGGACCTCACCCACCTCGTAGCGCTGACCCAGCATCCGGGGGGTGGTCATCCGACCTCCCCGCGGGTGGCGAACTGCCGGTCAGTCATCGCCACCCCCGTCCCCATTCCCGTTCCCGTTCCCGCCCTCGGAGTCCGGCTCGTAGTTTTTGTTCGCGAAGAACACCGTGACCGTGGATCCGGGCGGAACCTCCGCCTGGGTCGGAAAGGTGGTGATCACCGCATCCTTGTCGATGGGTTGATCATCGAGCCCGGCGGCCTGCAGTCGTGCGGATGTGACATCCACAGCCTGGGGGTCCACCACGAACCCCAGATCCTCCAGCTCAGCCTGCACCTCGTCGATCGGCCGGCCAAAGTAGGCGGCGGTGTCGACGGGCACGAGTTCGACCTCCGGGGGTGGCGCTTCGACGGCCGGTTCGCCGCTGTCCTGGGCTCCCCCGTCCGGCTGCCCCGCCGACGAGACGACAACATCGGAAGGCGCCGCCGCCTGACCGTTGTTGTTGTCGCTCTGAACGATGAGGACCGCAAGCAGTCCAAGAGCGATCAGCAGCGCGACCAGGACGAGAACGGTGACGTACTGACCGGTGCGTGCCCGCGGCTTCGCGGGTCGCGGTGGAGGTGCATAGCTGCGCGGTCGACTCGGCGGACGGGCCCTGGGCGGTACCGCGGGCATCCGCGCCGTCGGCGGCTTCCCTCCCACTGCTCCGGCGGTTCGCGCTGTTCCGGCGCCGGCAATACCCGCTGCTCCGGCAACCCCGGCAGCTCCCGCCGCAGCGGCCGCCGGCCCACCGGGTCCGAGCACCCGCGTGGACCCCATCCCGGGTCCGGCCAACCCGGCCGCCCCGCCTCGGGTGGGCTGCGACCGGCCCCTCGCCACCGCGTGGACCGCACCGGCGAAGGCGGCTCCGTCGGTAAAGCGTTGCCGGGGGTCCTTGGACATCGACCGAACTATGAGGTCGCGGATCGGTCCCGGTACGTCGGCGGGCAGCGGCGCCGGGTGCTGGTTGACGTGTGCCAGCGCCACCGACACCGAGGACTCGCCCTCGAAGGGCCGTCGACCGGCCAGCGCCTCGTAGCCCACCACACCGAGGGCGTAGACGTCCGAGGCCGGAGTGACCTGGCGGCCCATCGCCTGCTCAGGTGAGAGGTACTGCGCCGTACCGATGACCATGCCGGTCCCGGTCAGCGGTACGTGATCGGCTGCCCGCGAGATGCCGAAGTCGGTGATCTTCACGACCCGGTCGGGGCGCACGATCAGATTGGCCGGCTTGACATCCCGGTGCACGACCCCGGCCCGATGGGCGACCCCCAACCCGGCCGCGGTCTGGCCCAGGATGTCCAGGACCCTGGGCGGAGCCAGTCGAGCGTCCTTGGCCAGGACAGCGGACAGCGGCTCGCCGTCGACCAACTCCATCACCAGGTAGGCGACGTGCTCCCCCTCGGCCATGGCCTCGCCGTAGTCATAGACCTGGGCGATGTTGGCATGCGAGAGCATCGCGGTGTTCCGGGCCTCGGTACGGAACCGGCTGAGAAACGTTGCATCCCCGGTGTATTCGCTACGCAGGACCTTGACGGCCACCGTACGCTGCAGAGTCGAGTCCTGCGCCCGCCACACTTCGCCCATGCCACCGGCGGCGATGCGGGAGACCAGTTCGTAGCGGTCTCCGAGCCGCACCCCGGTCTGCAGGCTCATTGTCCTGGCTCCGCAGTGCTCGCTCCGCTCATGGCTGGTTGCCCATGACTGCTTCCATGATCGCGCGGCCGATCGGGGCGGACACCTCGCCGCCGGTCGCCTCGCTCTCCGACGAGCCGCCGTTGGCGACGAAGACGGCCACGGCAACCTGAGGGTCATCGGCGGGGGCGAACCCGATGAACCAGGTGTGCGGGTTGACGCCTTCGGCAACCTCGGCGGTGCCGGTCTTGCCGGCCACGTCCATGCCGGCGATCTGGGCGGCCTGGCCGCTGCCGTCGTCGACGACGCTGACCATCATCGAGGTCAGGTCATTGGCGACGTCCGCGCTGAGCGGCTCGCTGAAGACTTCCGGCGCTGCTTCGTCCATTGTGGACAGATCGGGTCCCTGGATCTGGGAGACCAGGTAGGGCGACATCAACTGACCGTCGTTGGCGATGCAACTCGCGACCATCGCGGCCTGCATGGGGGTAAGCCGGACATCGCGCTGTCCGATACTGCTCTGAGCCAGGGCCGCCTCGGACTCGATGTCGCCGACCTGGCTGCCGGCCACCGGCAGCGGCATCTCGAACCCGGTGCCGTCGATCCCGAAGCCGGCCGCCATCTCCCGGACCCGGTCTTCGCCCAGGTCGATCCCGAGCTGGGCGAAGGCGGTGTTGCAGGAGATGGTCAGCGCGTCGATCAACGACTGCTCACCGGACCCGCTGCACGAGGAACCCCCGAAGTTCTGCAGCGTTGCCGAGCTACCGGGCAGCTCCAGGACTTGCGGGGCCGGGATGACCGTTTCGGGGGTGTAGCCGTCGCTGAGGGCAGCAGCCGCGATGATCGTCTTGAACACCGATCCGGGTGGAAAGTTGTCCTGGGTCGCCCGGTTCAGCCGAGGGTCGACCTCGGCGGCATCGAGTTCGGCCGCATACTGCCGGATCGCCGACGGTTCGTGGCTGGACAGCAGGTTGGGGTCATAGCTCGGCGTGCTGGCCATCGCCAGGATCGCACCGGTGCGGGGATCGAGAGCGACCGCGGCGCCGGTAACCCCTTGCAGGGCATCGAAGGCGGCCTGCTGCGCGGCCGGATTCAGCGACAGCACGACGTTGCCGCCCTCAGGGTCGCGGCCGGTGAAAAGGTCGGTGAGCCGGCGTACGAGCAACCGGTCGTCGGAGCCGGCCAGCAGATCGTTCT
>JALZIL010000057.1 GCA_030860305.1 Actinomycetota bacterium | reverse complement strand
AGGCAGCCAAGGCGCGCGGGGCAACGATCTACGCCGAGATCGCGGGTACTGCCTCCACGGCAGACGCACACCACATCACCGCTCCATCCCCGAATGGGGCAGGAGCCGTCGCCTGCATGAGGGCGGCGCTGGCCGACGCTGGCATCGACGCCGACGAGGTCACCCATGTCAACGCCCACGGCACCTCGACACAGCTGAACGACGCTGCCGAGGCTATTGCCGTGAGAGAAGTCTTCGCCGCCAACCGACCCGCGGTCACCTCGATCAAGGGCGTTACCGGCCACTCGCTCGGCGCCGCCGGTGCGGTCGAGGCTGCGGCTGTGGCCTTGAGCTATCGGCACCGAGAACTGCCCCCCACCATGCATGTCACCCAACTCGACCCGGAACTCGACATCGATGTTGTGCTCGAACCGCGGTCCTGGGACCCGGCGCCCGCGGTGTCGAACTCCTTCGCCTTCGGCGGGCACAACGGCACGCTGGTCTTCCGACCGATCTGATCAATGCCGCCGGTGGGCACAAAGGCCACGCCGGGGAACGAACAGCGGACGTTTTCCACAATCAGTCGGGGCTGTCCACAATGGCCGCTGACACCGCCTATGCCGGTCGGCGGAGCAGCACCGTATGGGTCATCTCATCGACCCCAAGGAGCTATCCCATGAACGGCAACACGATCACGGTCCTCGGTAATCTGACCAAGGACCCGGTCCTCAAGTACGTGCCCACCGGCAAGGCGGTCATCAATTTCGCGATCGCTTGCAATCACGGCTGGCGCGACAGGGAGTCTCAGGCCTGGGTAGAGGGCGAGGCCTCCTTCTTCAAGGTCGAGTGCTGGGACGCGCTGGCAGAGAACATCGCGGAGAGCTTCCGCAAGGGTGACCCGCTGATCGTCGTCGGACGGATGACCTGCCGAAAGTACGAGCAGGAGGGCCAAACGCGTGAGTCCTGGGAGATCAGAGCTGACACGGTCGGCCCCGACATGCGCAAACGATCCGCGAGCCTGCGGCGCGTGCTGCGCAACAACCACGGGACGGAGCCTGCGCCCGAATCCGACGGTCCGCAGCCCGTGGCCGACTCGGACGAGGATGAGTCGATGGACGTCAGCCCACTGACCCCCGCCCCGGACCTGGCAGTAGCCAGCTGACCGGTCGCCAGTTGCGCGGGCGCCAATGCACGGCGGCGTCCTGGCAGCATCCTTGCTGACTCGGGCGGGTCTGGCCCTCGTCCGATCCGCAGGATGGCGACAGCCTCGATATATGCGATTCCTCGACGCGAGCAGCTATACCGCCGATCGGCCGTGAGTGCTCTCTCGACATCGTCGAGATCAACAACGCCAGCGTGCGCCTGCACTGGACAGACCAGCCCTACGTCTGGCACGTCAACGACGGATCCGAGGTGTTTGTCGTCCTCGACGGCGCTGTCGACATGCACTACCGCCGCGGGGGCAAGGAAGAGGTCATCGAGGGTAAAGGCAGCCGCTGACCCGCCGGGTATCGGAGGGCAACCGGCGAGGATCGCGTCGGGCTGAGAGAATGGGGTGGCTCCGCCGCACGACCTCGACTCGCCTCAACTCGCCTCGTCTCAACTCAAAGGACAGCTTCCCTCCGTGGCTCAGTACATCTACTCCATGAACCGTGCCCGCAAGGCGCATGGCGACAAAGTCATCCTCGACGACGTGACGCTGGCCTTTTTGCCCGGCGTCAAGATTGGCGTGGTCGGGCCCAATGGAGCCGGTAAGTCAACCGTCCTCAAGATCATGGCCGGGCTCGAGCAGGCTTCCAATGGTGAGGCCCGGCTGAGTCCGGGTTACTCGGTCGGCATCCTGTTGCAGGAGCCGCCGCTCAACGAGGAGCTGGACGTCCGGGGCAATGTCGAAGAGGCAGTCGCCGATCTGCGGCAGACATTGGCCCGCTTCGAGGAGATCAGCGAGGCGATGGCCGAGCCCGACGCCGATTTCGACGTGCTGCTGCCCGAGCAGGGCGAGCTGATGGAGATGATCGAGCACGCCGACGGCTGGGAGCTCGACAACCAGATCGAGATGGCGATGGATGCGCTGCGCTGCCCGCCTGGCGACGCCGATGTGTCTGTGCTGTCCGGCGGTGAGCGCCGTCGGGTGGCACTGTGCAAACTTCTGCTGCAGAAACCAGACCTCCTGCTGCTCGACGAGCCGACCAACCACCTCGACGCGGAGAGTGTTCAGTGGCTCGAGCAGCACCTGGAGAAGTACGAGGGCACGGTGGTTGCCGTGACCCACGACCGGTACTTCCTCGACAACGTCGCCGAATGGATTCTCGAGCTCGATCGAGGTCGCGCCTATCCGTATGAGGGCAATTATTCGACCTACCTGGAGATGAAGGCCGCCCGGTTGAAGGTCGAGGGTCAAAAGGATGTGAAGCGCCAGAAGCGCCTGGCCGACGAACTCCAGTGGGTGCGTTCCAACGCCAAGGCCAGACAGACCAAGAGCAGGTCCCGGCTTGCGCGCTACGAGGAGATGGCTTCCGAGGCGGAGAAGACGCGCAAGTTGGACTTCGAGGAGATCCAGATCCCGCCGGGTCCCCGTCTGGGCAGCCTGGTCGTGGAAACCGCGGACCTGACCAAGCGCTTCGGTGACCGGCTACTCATCGACGATCTGTCCTTCACCTTGCCGCGCAACGGCATCGTAGGCGTGATCGGCCCGAACGGGGCCGGCAAGACCACCCTGTTCAAGATGCTCATCGGTGACGAGAAGCCCGACGACGGTGAGATCAGGATCGGCGACTCGGTGAAAATCTCCTATGTCGAGCAGAATCGAGCCGGGATCGACCCGAAGAAGAACGTCTGGCAGGTCGTGAGCGACGGACTGGACTTCATCAAGGTCGGCCAGGTCGAGATGCCGTCGCGCGCGTACGTCGGTGCGTTCGGCTTCAAGGGACCCGACCAGCAGAAGCCGGCCGGGGTGCTGTCCGGCGGAGAACGCAACCGGCTCAACCTGGCGCTCACCCTCAAGCAGGGCGGGAACCTGCTGCTGCTCGATGAGCCGACCAATGACCTCGACGTCGAGACCCTCGGGAGTCTGGAGAACGCGCTTCTGGAGTTCCCGGGCTGTGCGGTGGTCGTCAGTCACGATCGGTGGTTCCTCGACCGGGTCGCGACCCACATCCTCGCCTACGAGGGCGAGTCGAACTGGTTCTGGTTCGAGGGCAACTATGCGAGCTACGAGGACAACAAGATCGAGCGCCTGGGGCCAGAAGCGGCTCGCCCGCACCGGGCCACCTATCGCAAGCTCACCCGCGACTGACCGACCGTAGAATCTGATGCCGCGCCAGCGCGTGCCGGTGCTCATGCGCTGGTCGGATCAGGACCCGTTTCAACACGTGAACAACGCGGCCTTCCTTACCTACCTCGAGCAGGCCCGGGTCGAGATCTTCTTCTCCGATGCGGCGGACGAGGGGGTCACGACCCTGTCCGACGGCGTTGTCGTCGTGCGGCACGAGATCGACTACAAGCGGCCGGTCATCTACTCCGCGCGCCCGCTGATCGTCGAATGCTGGATCTCGCAGTTGCGGGCCGCCTCGTATCGGGTCGAGTACCGGGTCTACGACGGTGAGACCCTTGCCGTCACCGCCAAGTCGCTGCTGGCGACCTACGACGTCCAAGCCGCCCGACCGCGTCGGATCACGCCCGAAGAGCGCGCCTACCTCGAACGGTTCACCGACGCCCAGCACTAGTCGGCCCACACTCGAACGGTTCAGGCCTCCGGAAAGCGGTTGATCATGCTCTGGGCGGCCATCGTCAGGTAGTTCCAGAGCGTCTCGTCCTGCTCTGGGGTCAGGGCGAGGCTGTCCACCGCCTCCCGCATCCGGGCCAGCCAGGCGTCCTTTTCCACTTCGCCGATGACGAAGGGTCCGTGCCGCATCCGGAGTCGTGGGTGGCCGCGCTGCTGGGAGTAGGTGCTCGGCCCGCCCCAATACTGCTCGAGGAACATCCGGAAGCGCACCTCGGCGGGGCCGAGGTCATCCTCCGGATAGATCGGACGCAGGATGGGATCCACCGCGACACCGGCATAGAAGTGCGCGACGAGCCGCACGAAGGTGTCGTGTCCGCCCACCTCGTCGTAAAAGGTTCGAGCGCGCCGATCGGTGACTGCCATCTACTCGATGGTACGGCCGCGGCCTCTGGCCACTCCGAGCCCAAGTAGGGCAAGCAGACCGAGTGTGCCCGACCAACCCACGACCGATGTTGCCGGAATCCGCTCGGCCGCTGAACCGGCGCCGAGAATCGCGATGCCCTGACATGCGTAGAGGCCACTGACCGCCGCCCCGAATGCCCGGCCTCGCATGGCCGGTGGGACGACACGGACGAAGGAGACATTGAGCGGGATGAGGTAACTGGCCCCGAATCCGGATAGGACGAGCAGGACCAGGACCACGACGAAGTCGTCGACCAGGCCGACGAGGATCAAGGGCAGCACCGAGAACAGCGCCAACGGATAGGTCAGCCGCTCGCGCAGCTGAGGTGGACACAGCCGGCCGACGACGACACCGCCGATGACCAGCCCGACGGGATTGGCAGCCAGGAAGAGCCCCACCCCCACGGCCCCGTATCCGAATTCGGCCACCAACGGAGCCGCGACCCCCTCCGGGGCGGTCACGAAGAGTTGCCCGATCCACAGCAGGCAGACGATGCGTAGCAGGACCGGCTTGCGGCTCAAGACTTGCAGGCCGCTGATGGTCTCGCGCCACAACGACGTGCGGGTCGCAGACTCGTCAACCGGAGCGCTGCGGTGCCGTACCCCCCAGCGCACCAGGGCAGCTGACAACAGGAACGTGACGGCATTGACCAGCAAGGCCCCTTGCGCCGAGATGAGCAGCACCAGGACGCCGCCGCCGAGAAACCCCAACACCTGCGCAACCTGGGTACTGATGTTGGTCAGCGACGTGCCGACCGCGTACCGATCGCCCTCGAGCACATCGGGCATCAGCGCTGAACGGGCCGACTCGAACGGCGGCGCCAGGAGCGAGGCCACAAACAGCATGGCCAACAGGACCCAGAGTGGTAGCCCCGGGATGGCCAACAACGCGACGACCAGCCCGCGCGCGACATCGGTGAGCACCAGGATGGAGCGCCGGGGAAAGCGGTCGGCGAAGGCTGCGAGGAAGGGGCCGCCGACCAGCCATGGCGCATAACTGATCCCGAAGGTCGCAGCAGCCAGGAACGGCGACTGGGTCGAGTCGAAGACCAGGATGGCCAGGGCGACTCGGGCTAGTTCGTCACCGATCAGGGACAGCAGATGGGCCAGGAACAGGTAACGGAACTCACCGACGCCGAAGACATCGCGGTAGGTCGCCGGGCCTTCGCCCGGTGACGCATGCGGCCCGGCCACGGTGATCATCCTGCCTCACCCGGGTGCAGCTTCGCCGGTCGCAGCCGGAATCCGTGGACGCTGCGTTACCGGGTGTCACCCGGTGCAGCCGGGCCCGGATCGCCGATGCCCATGCCCATGATCGGCATCGGACCGGCGATGTCGAGTTCGCTGAATCGTTGTGCGATGCGCAACCGCAGTTCGCGGGCCACCCGCCATTGATCAGCGGTGTTCGTTCGTACTTGCAGACGCAGGATGATGGCGCCGGCCGTGATCTGCTCGACGCCGAGAGACTCTGCTTCGCCGAGCACCTTGTCTGCCCAATCCTCGTCGCGCACCAGCGCGTCCCCGACCTCCTGCATCGCTTGCCGTGCCAGGTCCAGGTCTGTCTCGTGTGCCACGGGTACGTCGAGAATGACCTGCGCGTACCCCTGGCTCTTGTTGCCGACCCGGATGATCTCGCCGTTACGGACGTACCAGACAACGCCGGCGTTGTCCCGCAGCCGGGTGGTCCGCAGGCCCACCCCCTCGATCGTGCCGCTCGCCTCCCCGAGGTCTACGACATCGCCGACGCCGTACTGGTCCTCCAGGATGAGGCCGATCCCGGACAGGAAGTCCTTCACGAGGTTCTGGGCACCGAAGCCGAGGGCGACGCCGACCACCCCGGCGCTGGCGACGATGGGGGTCAGATTGATGCCGAGTTCGCCGAGGATCAGCACGACCGTGATGGCCAGGATGACGATGGAGGCGAAGCTGCGCAGTACCGAGCCGATCGCCGCGGCCCGCTGGGTGCGTCGCTCGCTGGGAATGACAGAATCCCGAAGGCTGTTGCGCGCGCGGGCACTGAGCGGCCGCAGGATGACCGGCGTATCGCCGCTGGCGGTACGCGCGGTCAACCGTCCGATCGCCCGGTTCAACAGCAGGCGGGTCACCAAGGCGGCCAGGAGGATCACCAGGATCTTCGCCGAGGTGATGCCGATGGCCTCGCCCCGCTCGGCCAGCCAGGCCGGCACCGCGTTGACACCGGACCTCGCCACCAACCGATTCATCACCCGACCAGGGTGCCAGGCCTGCTCGCACGCGCCGCGCCGGAGTGTCGTCTGCGCCGCCACGCGCAAACCCGTGCGCGAATCCGCGGATCGGCCAGGCATGATATGGCCACATGGTCGCCCGGTGCGGGCTCGCAGCCGGCGGGAATCGCAGCGGGCGCCTGCGGAGGTGACGCATGGCTCGGGGCTCGTTGACCTTGCTTCTGAACGCGACGTACGAACCGCTGTGCGTCGTGTCCGCACGTCGGGCGGTCGTGCTGGTCCTGTCCGCGAAGGCCGAATCCGTCCGGGACAGCGGCGAGGCCATGCACAGCGCCACCCTGTCCGTCGCGGTCCCCGCGGTGATCCGGTTGACGCGCTACATCCGCGTCCCATACCTCGGGCGGACGCCCTTGTCCCGACGGGCGGTATTCGCCCGCGACTCAGGCAAGTGTGTCTACTGTGGAATCACGGCGACCAGCATCGATCACGTCGTCCCGCGGAGTCGGGGCGGTACGCACAGCTGGGACAACGTCGTTGCTGCCTGCCGGCGCTGCAACCACGCCAAGGCAGACCGGACATTGGCCGAACTGGGCTGGCGGCTGCGGACCGTCCCCCAGGTGCCGCGCGGGGCCTCGTGGCACCTACTCAGCCAGGGGATCACCGACGTGACCTGGCAGGAATGGCTCGATCCGGCAGAGCCGGTCAGCGCCTGAGCCGCCCCGAGGAAGCCCACCGACCCCAGCCCCCATGCTCGCAGTGAATCGCCGTAGCGTGCGGTCGTGACCGAACCCCACGAACTCACCGCACTGGACCAGGCAGCGGCCATCCGTGAACGGGCTCTGAGCCCGGTCGAATTGGTCGAGCACTACCTCGACCGGATTCGGATGATCGACCAGCCGGACGACCATTACGCGGGGCTCGGGGCGTTCTTCACCGTGACGATGGATCAGGCGCGCGAGCAGGCATTGGACGCGGAGCGGGCCGTCCTCGCCGAGGAGGAACTCGGGCCGCTGCACGGCGTGCCGACTGCGCTCAAGGATCTAAACCTCACCGCCGGAGTGCAGACGACGCTGGGCTCGGTGACCATGCGCGACTTCGTCCCCGATGTGAGCGACGTGGTCGTGGACAAGCTGCGGGCTGCCGGCACGATCAGCCTGGGCAAGACCGCAACTCCCGAGTTCGGCTTTCCCTGTTACACCGAGCCGGCCTTCGCCGGGCCGGCGCGCAACCCATGGAACACCGAGCGGTCGGCCGGTGGTTCCAGCGGTGGAGCTGCGACGGCGGTCGCGGCCGGGCTCGTTCCGATCGCGCTCGGCTCGGACGGCGGCGGATCGATCCGGATCCCCGCCAACTGCTGTGGGATCTTCGGGATCAAGACCAGCCGAGGTCGGATCAGCAGCGGTCCGCTGGGCGGGGACACGACCGGCCTGTCCGTGCACGGGCCACTCGCCCGTACCGTGCGCGACGCCGCGGCAATGCTGGATGCGATGGCCGGGATGGCGCCCGGTGACCCGTACTGGGCGGTCCCGCCGGGAAATGGAGAGACCTTTCTGTCCTACGCCGACCGCGACCTCGGCCGGCTACGGATCGGGCGCTATCTCGACTCGGGCATGCCCGGATCGGAAGTGGACCCCGAAGTGGACAAGGCGTGGACGGCCACCTCGGCTCTGCTCGACTACCTCGGTCACGAGGTCGAGGACCTCCCCACGCCGCCGCTCACGGCGCAGGTGGTCGACGACTTCGAGACAGTCTGGTCACTGTCGGGTACGACCTTGCCGATCAGCGACAGCCAGATCGATGCCCTCCAGCCGCTGACCGCCTTTCTGCGGGACCGAGGCATGGCCTTGAGCGCCAAGCAGGCGATGGACTCCTTGTACGCCCTGCGCCTGTTCGCCCGGAGCTGGGTGCAAGCGACCGCCGGCTACGACGTCGTTCTTGCTCCGGTCTGCTCGATGACGCCTCGCCCGATCGGCTGGTTCGGGCAGGACGGGCCAGGTGGGCCAGACTTCGAACGGCAGAAGCGCTACGCCCCCTACACGGCGGTCTACAACGTGACGGGTCAACCGGCGGTAAGCGTGCCGCTGTACTGGACCGAGGATGGCTTGCCCGTCGGGTCGATGCTGGTCGGTCGGCCGGGGGACGAGGCCACCCTCATCGCCTTGTCCGCGCAGCTGGAAGAGGCCCAGCCCTGGGCTCATCGACGACCACCGGTCTGGTGACCGAGCTGAGTCGGGACGCAGGACCGGGATTCGCTAGGTTGTCGGCGTGAGCGTGGTGGAAACGATCCTCGTGTTCGTGGTGGCTCCGGCGGCTGTGGTCGGCGTCATGGCACTCCTGATCTGGGGTCGGGGAGGTACCCACGGCCCGCGCTATCGTCCAGGGCGCGAATGGCCGTACGAGCCAGTCTGGTACGCACCGCACCCTCTTGCAGTGCAAGACCCCTCGCATCATGAGCACCCTCGCCGCCCGCAACTGCCGGCCGGAGGGTCGAGGAGGACGGGCACGTCAGTGGAGCCGGCGCTGACCGCGGCCGGCGGCGCGAGAGGAACCTGGTGAGCCGCGCATGAGCACCCACGGGACCGCCACACCAGGGGCAGTGACATCAGAGCACCCGGCGTCTAAGTCGGCGCATGCTGCTGCAACGACGACCGGCGAAGACCGGCCGCATGACTCCAGTCCGTTCAGCCTGAAACAGCTCGAGCGCATCGACGAGGCGTTGACGATGGCCAGCCGGGAGACCGGGATCAGCTTCACGGTCTACGTCGGGCGGCTGTCCGGTGACACCCGAGCTACGGCGGAGGCGCTGCTCCCGCGGCTCGGTGCCAAGGCGCCCAACGGAGTGTTACTGGCCGTCGACCCGGGACAGCGCGTTCTCGAGATCGTCACGGGTCAGGTGTCGGTCAAGCGGCTGCCTGACCGTTCCTGCGCACTGGCGGCGCTGTCGATGACCGCCGCCTTTGGTTCAGGGGACTTGGTCGGCGGGATCGTGAACGGGCTTCGGATGCTCTCCGACCAAGCCGGGCACCCTCCACGGCTTCGCTGAGCCGCCCACCGACGATCAGCCGCCGGTTTGGGCGTCTCGTGCTCGGCATCGAAGCGCTCGGGCGATCCCGTCCCTGGACTCGGTGATCAGCCGGCGCAACGCCGAGGGGTGTGACTCGTCGGCCAGCCAGGCATCAGCCGCGTCCAGCGTCGACTGCTCGACGACAGCCGGAAAGAGGTAGGCCGCAACGTTCTTCGCGATCTCGCCTGGACGACGCTCCCAGATGTCACCGACCTCGGCGAAGAACCGGTCCGCGTACGGACGGCAGATCTCGGTCTGGGCGGGATGCCAGAAGCCGAGCAGCGTGGCCTCCTGGACGGCATTCGGAACGTCCTCGGACAAACCCAGCGCCCAAGCGCGTTCCTTGGCCTCTGACGTGGGCCGCAGGGCGTTGGCTGTAGCGGCTCGACGTTGACCGGTCGAGGTTGGATCGCGCTGCAACTCGTCCTCGATCTCCGCGTCATCGGCTGCCCCGATCGCTACCAGGCCGTTGAGCAGTGCCCAGCGCGCCTCAGCATCGACGGTCAGGCCCTCGATGGTGAGCGATCCGTCGAGCAGCGCCCGCAGCCGGCCGGCGTGCTGGTCGGTGCGGGCGGCGGCAGCGAAGGTCCGTGACCATGCGAGTTGGACGTCACTGCTGGCCGGGGCCGCCTGCAGGCCCTCCCAGGCTTTGTCGGCCAGCTGCGCCCAGCCGGTCGAGGCCCAGGACGGATCGACGAACGTGGCCAGGGCGCTCTGCACCTGGCGCAACAGGGCTTGCACGACACTGATCTCGTCCTCCGCGTCGATTCCGGCCAGCACCAGCCGGACGTACTCCCGGCCGGCCCATTCCGCGTCGCGGGTCATGTCCCACGCCGCCGACCAGCACAACGTCCTGGCCAGCGAGTCGGTCAGTTCCCCGATCCGTTCG
>JALZIL010000048.1 GCA_030860305.1 Actinomycetota bacterium | reverse complement strand
GTCGCGCTCACTCTGCTGGTGGAGTACGGCCTGTTCCGGCCGGTCGAACGCCGCCTGACCCGGCACATGCGGAGGGCCTGAGATGGTCGCGCAGGACCGCACGCAGCCGCTGGTCATTTTCGAGCGGGTCTGCAAGTCCTTCGGACGGCGGGCCGAGGAACCCGTGCTGGTCGATGTCGACCTGGATGTCGGCCGCGGCGAGCTGGTGGCGATCATCGGGCCGTCGGGGTGCGGCAAGTCGACCCTGCTCAACCTCGTGGCCGGCCTCACCGACGTCACCAGCGGCAGGGTGCGGGTTGCGGACCCCGAGGTGCGCAGCGCGTACGTCTTCCAGAACCCGCGCCTGCTCCCCTGGCGCGATGTCCAGGCCAATGTCGAGTTCAGCCTCGAGCAGATCGGGCTGTCCCGCAGAGACATTCGTGATCGAGCCGCCGAAGCCTTGGACCTCGTCCACTTGGGACAGCACCGAGACAAGTACCCGTACGAACTCAGTGGAGGGATGCAGCAGCGTGCCGCTCTTGCCCGCGGTTTGGCCCTGGACCCCGGACTGCTGCTCCTCGACGAGCCGTTCGGAGCACTGGACGCACTCACCCGCGGATACCTCCAGGAGGAGTTGCTCGGGATCGTGCGCCGCTTCCATACCACGACGCTGCTGGTCACCCATGACATCGACGAGGCCCTGCTTCTGGCCGACCGGCTTGCGGTCATGTCCAGCCGTCCGGCTCGGATCCGGCAGATATTCGAGCTTCCCTTCGGCCCCGACCGGGCCCTGGACAAGGTGATCGCCCACCCCGACTTCCTCCCGTTGCGCACCGAGATCCGCGAACTGCTCCGCCCCGAGGTCGAGGCAACCGATCCGGGGTCGGCGTCCACGCAGGACAGTGCGGGAACGTCAGCCGGGGTGCGCCAAGGTAACCGGAGGCGCGCGGAGTCCACGCAGTGACGCAGGTCAGTTCCGACCCACTGATCGCCCGTACCGACGCGGCTAGTCGGGGAAGGCCGCTGTTGATCTGCTACCTCCCGGTCGGTGACCCGAAGACGCCGTCGGCAAGCGTGGCGCGCTACATCGACTGCGGGGTGGACGTCATCGAAGCCGGCATCGGTGTCTCAGATCCCGCTTTGGACGGAGATGTGATCAGGGACTCGATGCATCGCTGTGTCGCGGCCGGAGTCGTGGGCCGACGAGCCGCCGACGCACTCGCCCAGCAACTCTCAGCGGGCAACAGACCGGCAGCTGTCTGGATGAGCTACGCCGAGCAGCTCGACGACGACTACCTCGAGATGGTCAGCGCGTCGGGCGCCCGCGGAGTGTTGTTGCCGGGCACGGCGCCGGCCGCACTGGCCGCGGCTCTGGCGACCGCGCCGTCCGGGGGATCGTTGTCCGTGATCCCGTTCCTGGACCACCGGCCGACCGCCGCGCAGATCGACGCCGCTTGCGACGCTCCGGCGTACGCGATGCTGGCCGCTGCGGCAGGCGTGACCGGGACGCGCGATCTGGTCGGCCAGGACAACGCGGCCATCCTGGCTGGACTCCGCGACAAAGGGGTGACCGCGCCGATCGTGCTCGGCTTCGGCATAGGTACGGCCGGACATGCCCGGCGGGCGATCGAACTCGGCGCGGACGGGGTCGTCGTCGGGACGGCATGCGTCAGGGCCGCTCTGGACGGACCAAGCACACTGACCGCTGTGCTCAGCGACCTGCGCAGAACCCTCGACGGGTGAAAACCCGATGGCCGCACGACCGCCGACCACGGGTGCTCTCGCTACGAGAGGATCACGGCAAACGCGGTGCAGGCCGCACTCCGACCGAAGGAGCCAATAGCGATGATCGAACCCAATAGGGCTCTGATCGAGCGCTTCTACCGGGCATTCGACGAGGGCGACGGGAAGACGATGGCCGCGTGCTATGCGCCCGACGTGCAGTTCTCCGATCCGGTCTTTCCCGATCTGCGCGGGCCGCGGGCAGGGGCGATGTGGCAGATGTTCACCGAGGGTCCCGGGAAGGTGCGGGTCGAACTACTCCAGCACAAGGCCGACGAGCAGAGCGGGACGGCGCACTGGAAGGCGCATTACACGTTCACCGAGACCGGACGACCGGTGGTCAACGACATCCAGGCAGAGTTCCGCTTCAAGGACGGCCTGATCGTCGAGCACCGCGACACATTCGACTTCTACCGATGGGCCCGTCAGGCCCTCGGGCCACCCGGGCTGCTGCTCGGTTGGACGCCGATCGTGCGCTCTACGGTTCAGCGGAAAGCGGCGGGCATGCTCGACAAGTTCACCCGGGAATCGGCCAAGGACATCGAGTGACGAGCGCACGCCGACCGTGACGGCCGCGACCTACCTCGGCGCCGATGTCGGGTCGACCTCGACCAAGGTGACTGCCTTCGACGCCGACGGAAAAATGTTGGCCTCAGATTCGGTCGAGTACCCGATCTCCCGCCCGGAGTCCGGCTTCGCAGAACAGGACGCCCGGCAGTGGTGGGCGGCACTGCAAACGGCGGTCGCGACGATCTCCGATCAGGTGCCGCTGGCTGGCGTCGGCGCCATGGGCGTGGTCAGCCAGGTCGACACCCACACGCTGCTCGACGAGCACCTAGACCCGCTGCTGCCGGCTCTGCTCTGGCAGGACATCCGCGCGGCGCCACAGGCCGACGCCCTGAACGAGCGACTCGGGACCTCCGGGCTGGTCGAGACCTGGGGCGGACCGGATCCCGTCGACGCCTCCAGCCCGGTGCCCCGGGCGATCTGGCTGGCCGAGCACCGGGCACAGCTCTGGACTCGGGGCCGGTGGCTGGTGCTGCCCAAGGACTACGTCAACGCGCGGCTGACCGGAGTGGTCGCCAGCGATCCGCTGTCGTCGTTCAAAGTCGTCGGCACGGACGGCGACTACCTGCCGGCCGCGATCGCCCTGGCCCCCGGACTGGACGAGCGGCTGGCCCCATTGCGCCGCCCCGAGGACGCGGTCGGTGAACTCCAGCAGTCGCTTGCCTCGGTGCCGGCCGGAATCCCGGTGGCGACGGCCACGATGGACGCCTTCGGCAACCTGATCGGCTCCGGGCTGGACTCCCCCGGCGACACGATGATTACCCTCGGCACGTCCGCGATCGTCGGAATGGTCGGCATGGGCGGGACAACCGGCCCCGGTGTCGTCGACTTCTCGCCGTACCGCGGGCGGCAGGTGCACGCCGGGCCGACGCAGTCCGGTGGTGATGCGCTGCGCTGGTGGTGCCGGCTGACCGGACGCGAGCCAGCCGACGTACTTGCCGCGGCGGCGACCGCGGCGGCGGGAAGCGGCGGAGTCGTGTTCGCCCCGCATCTGCTCGGTGAGCGGGCCCCGTTGTGGGACAGCGTCGTACGCGGTTGGTTCATCGGACTTGACGCCTCCACCGGCTTCCCCGAAGCCAGCCGCGCGGTCCTCGAAGGAGTCGCGTTCTCGGTACGTCAACTACTCGACGCCGTGGAGGTCGCCGGAGGTACGCCCGCCCGGCGAATCGTGCTGTCCGGCGGCGGCTCGCGCAACGACGTATGGTGCCAGATCCTGGCCGACATCCTCGGCCGATCTGTGCAGCGCTCCCGGGATGTCGACACTGCAGTCCTGGGCGCCGCGGCGCTGGCCGCCAGCTGCCTGACCGACGCCGACCCGTGGATCGCCGGGGTCAGGCTCGCCGGGACGGATGCCAGTTTCGAACCCGAACCCAGTACCGAGCGAACCTACGCTGCGTTGTACGACGCCTATCGCAGCTCCTACGACGGCCTGCGAACCACCCAACAGCGCCTGCAGGAGGGGAGATCGGCGGGTCAGCCCGGACCGCGTACACCCGGTCGGAACTGACCCACCGGAGCGGTACCGTTCACGAGCCGGAGTGCTCTGCCCGGGAGGGAGCTGCAAATGTCGGGATCGATGCCGCATGCAGCGGAATGGGTGCGGGTCGCCGCGACCGACGAGATCGGATCGAGCCCGGTACCGGTCAGCGCTGGCGGAGGCGACTTTGTCTTGGTCCGGCTGCACACCGGGGGCCCGCCAGCGGTGTTCGCCGCGCACTGCCCGCACCGTCTGGTGCCCCTGGCGGCGGCGAAGGTTGTCGAGGGAACGCTGCAGTGCGCCTACCACGGCTGGAGATTCGGGCCCGATGGCCGCTGCGTGGCGGTGCCTTCCCTCACAGCCGATGCCAACCTGCCGCCCCGTGCGCACCTGGCAGAGCCTCCGGAGGTGTGCGAGCTGGCGGGCGAGGTCTGGCTACGACCACTGTCCGGGCAGACCATCGAACAGGCACCGCGAGGGATAACCAACCTCGACCCCGCGTTGCGACGGGCCTGGCATCCGGTTGCCCTGGCGAGCGAACTCGACAGCGGTCCCTGCACGATCCGCCTGCTCGGCCAGGACTGGCGGATCTGCCAGGACGACGGCGGACTCAGCGCCAGCCCCCCGCCGTACGCCGTCGTCAAGCGTTGGGGGCTGGTCTGGCTGGCGCCCGAGGAGCCGCTCGACGACCTGTTCGACGAACCCGACCTGGAGGACCGCGACTACGTCGGTGCCTGGCTGCCCCCGGCCCGTACGAACGTCTCCGTCGGGCACGTCGCCGACAACTTCCTCGACGTGGCGCACTTCCCGTTCGTCCACGCAGCGACGTTCGGCCCGGACACCACGGTGGTCGAGCCGTACGAGGTGCAGCCGGAAACCAGCGGGTTTCGTAGCGTCCAGGTACAGCCCTTCGACAACCCCGAGGACCCAGGCGTGGCTGCCGGCCAGCGACCCCTGCGCCAACAACGGCGGGCTACCTACGTCTATCGGGCACCGTTCCAGTTGATGCTGCGGCTCGAGGAGATCGACGCCGGCGCGGTGAAGACCATCCTGTTCTTCGGCCAACCGGAGGATCTGACCTCGACCCGGATCTACACCAAGATGCTCCTGCGTGGCATTGGCGGCATCGAGCGACCCGGACCGGATGTGCTCGCCCGGGAGGTGGCCTTCGAGGAAGCGGTGCTGGCCGAGGACCTGGCCCTGCAACGCGGGATGGACGCCACCGGCCTACCGCTGGACCTGCGGGACGAGCTGCACGTACGCGCGGATCGCCTGGGGGTGGCGCTGCGCCGAGAGCTGCGTAGGTTCACCGAGCGCGCCGTTGATGTCGCCCCGTGATCGACCTGTTGCTGCGCAATGCCCGGCTGGCCCGGGCCAGCGAACTCACCGCCATCGGCATCGACGACGGTCTGCTTACCGACGCGGACGACGACTCTGAGGCGACCCGCACGATCGACCTCGACGGGCGGCTGGTCACCCCTCCGCTGGTCGAGCCGCACATCCACCTGGACGCCGTCCTCACGGAGGGACAACCCAGGCCCAATGTCTCCGGCTCGCTGTTCGAGGGGATCGCGGTCTGGGCCGAGCGGGTCCGCGATCTGACCGTCACCGACGTGATCACCCGAGCCCGTGAGGTGCTGCGCTGGGAGTTGGCCAACGGGGTTCAGCACGTTCGCACGCACGTGGACGTCTGCGACCCGGAGTTACGCGGGCTGCGCGCTCTGGTCGAGTTGCGCGAGGAGGCCCGCGGCCTGGTGGACCTGCAGATCGTCGCTTTCCCGCAGCAGGGAATCCTCTCCTTCGACGGTGGCCGGGAGTTGATGCGGCGCGCGGTCGAACTGGGCGCGGATGTCGTCGGCGGGATCCCGCACTACGAGTTGACCCGGGAGTACGGCGTCGCGTCGGTCGAGTACGTCTTCGGGCTGGCCGACGAGTTCGGCCTGCAGGTCGACATCCACTGCGACGAGACCGACGACGAGCACTCCCGCTTCGTCGAGGTGATGGTGGCCGAGACGATCCGGCGTGGCATGACCGGCCGGGTGACCGCCAGCCACACCACCGCGATGCACTCCTACAACAACGCCTACGCCCACCGGCTGGTCCAGAACATCGCCCGGGCGGGGCTGTTCATGGTGACCAACCCGCTGGACAACGCCGTGCTGCAGGGCCGCTTCGACACCGGCCCGATCCGGCGCGGGCATACCAGGGTCAAGGCGCTGCAGGAGGCCGGCGTCACCGTCTGCATCGGACACGACTCGGTGATGGACCCCTGGTATCCGCTCGGGTACGGCGATCCGGTGCAGGCGGCGTTCGTCCTGGCTCATCTCGGGCACATGAGTGGCGACGAGGAACTGCACCGGCTGCTGGACATGATCACGGTCAACCCCGCCGCAGCCTTGCAACTCGACGGCTACGGACTCACCGCTGGTACGGCGGCCGATCTCGTCGTCTTCGACGCGCCCACCGACGTCGACGCGCTACGTCTGGTCGCCCCCCGCTACCTGGTCCTGCGCGACGGAAAGATCCTGGCCCGTACCGAGCCGGCGGTCACCACCGTGGACTGGCACGGCGACGAGCAGCCGGTCACCTTCCTGCGGCCTGAGGTTGCTCGTCGGGCAGCACCATGATCGCCGAGCGCTTGTCGCCGGCCACGGTGAACATCGCCGCGTAGATCAGGGCACTGAGCACGAAACCGACCACAAAGGTGACGTCACCCACCGATGGGACCTGCTCGGCCACCAGACCGACGTATAGCGACTGGTTGGAGAACAGCAGGACGGAGACCACAACGCCGATTCCCATGGCCACCCAGCCGGCCAGCGGATTGTGCCGCCGGTCGAACAGGAAACCGTCGACCCGGATCCCCCGACGCAGCACCATGTCGGTGAGGTAGACCCCCAACCAGGGCGCGACCCAGTAGGAGATGATCAGCAGGAAGCTCACATACTTCTGGCCGGCGTCGGCCAGCCCGAAGTAGGCGAACACGCCCCCGAGAACGCCGAACACCAGGGCCACGATTGCCCGCCGCAGCGTGAGCGGGAGCCGGATGCCCATTGCCAGGAACGACATGGTGCCGGAGTAGATGTTGATCACGTTGGCCGAGATTCCGCCGACCACGATGCACAGCAGCGTCACGCCGACCAGGGCACCGGGCAGGGTGTCGGTGAACGCGACGGTCGGGTTGGCATCGAGCCCGCCCCCGG
>JALZIL010000046.1 GCA_030860305.1 Actinomycetota bacterium | reverse complement strand
GCTCGATGCACTGCGCACCTATAAGGGCGCCGTCGTTCTCGTGACCCACGACGAGGGTGCAGTTGAGGCTTTGGCACCGGAGAAGGTGATTCTGCTGCCCGATGGGGTCGAGGACGTCTGGAGCGAGGAACTGATCGACCTGGTCTCCCTCGCCTAGCATCGACAGCCGGGGGGCCGATCATGGGTAACGGGACGGATGTGTGGGTGCTGGGCGGCTACCAGTCGGACTTCGCCCGCAACCTGCGCCGCGAGGGTCTCGACTTTGCCGACCTGTTCGGCGAGTTGGTGCGGGAGACCCTCGATGGCGCCGAGGTTGCGGCCACCGACGTCGAGGTCGCACACGTGCGGAACGCTTTTTAGGCAGCTGTTCACCGGACAGGGTCAGCTCGGCGCGATGCCGGAGACGGTGGAGCCGGCCCTCTGCGGCGTACCTGCGGCTCGCCACGAAGCAGCCTGCGCCTCGGGAAGCGTCGCCGTGCTGGCCGTGGCCGATCTGCGGGCAGGTCACTACGACTGTGCACTCGTGGTCGGCGCCGAACTCGAGAAGACCGTTCCGAGCGACACGGCCGCTCACAACCTGGGAGCGGCCGCTTGGATCGGGCACGAGGGCGAACAAGCCCGCTACATCTGGCCGTACATGTTCGACCGGATCGCCGAGGAGTACGACCGGCGCTATGGCCTGGACGACGAGCACCTGCGTGCCATCGCCGACCTCAACTTCGCCAACGCCCGGCGCAATCCCAAGGCTCAGACCCGCGGATGGCACGTCGCAACGTTGAGCGGCCAGGGCGGGGGTGATCGGGCCGACAACCCGGTGGTCGAGGGTCGGCTGCGCCGTTATGACTGCAGTCAGGTCACCGATGGTGGAGCCGGTGTGGTCCTGGTGTCGGACTCCTATCTCGACGCTCATCGGGGGCTCGGCGAGCGTCGGCTGGCCCGAATCCAGGGCTGGGGTCACCGTACTGTTGGACTCGGCCTTCAGCAGAAGTTCGACCGCAGCGGCGACGGTGACTATGTCCTGCCGCACGTACGACGGGCTGTACAGGACGCGTTCGCCCGCGCCGGGGTCGACGTGGATGGCATCGATGGCCTCGAGACACATGACTGCTTCACCCCCTCGGAGTACCTGGCCATCGACCACGTCGGGATCACCGGACCCGGGGAGAGCTGGAAGGCGATCGAGAACGGCGATCTCGAGATCGGTGGCCGCCTGCCGGTCAATCCCAGCGGCGGTCTGATCGGCGGCGGGCATCCAGTGGGGGGCGCCTATTCGGTTGACGCGGTTCACCGATAACCGCAAGCTGGGCGGATGCGATATCCCTGTCACCAGACTTGACCCAGGGCTTCCGTTCGGCCTGATGTCGCCGCGCCCGAGTGCGGGGTGCGGCGATGAGCCTGTCCCGTCGAAGCCTGGAACGCCGGCTGATCGCCTTCCAGGCGCTCGACGAGTTCATGCCGATCTTCCCGGTCTACGCACTGCTGTTCGCCGAGAATGGGCTGTCCACTGCGGAGATCTCGGGGCTGTTCGTTCTGTGGTCGGTGGTCACCTTCGTCCTCGAGGTGCCCTCCGGTGCCTGGGCTGACACGGTCTCCAGGCGGCTACTGCTGTGCTTGTCATCGGTGACCTACGGCGCCGCGTTCAGCAGTTGGGTGCTCTTTCCCAATGCGACCGGCTTCGCCGCCGGTTTTGCCTTGTGGGGACTGTCCAGCGCCTTGGCCTCCGGAACTTTTCAGGCGTTGGCCTACGACGAGCTGGCCGCCATCGGCGCGCACGAGGCGAGAGGGCGGGAGCATCGCAGCGAGGAACGAGCGAGGAGCGGACTGCCCGGTGAGCGGAGCGAGCGAGCCTCCTCAGTGTCTAGTCGGTACGCGCGGGTGATCGGCGTCGGGACATCAGCGGCCCTGGTCGCGATGACCCTGGCAACGCTGCTCGCTGCCCCGCTGATGGCACTCGGGAGCTATGCCCTTGCCGGCTGGGTGAGTGTGGCGGTGTGTGCGGCGCAGTTCCTCGTCGCCCGGTCTTTGCCGTTCACCCCTGCGGTGTTATCTGTGGCCGACGTCGGCGCGGCCGAGGAGAGCTCCGCTGCCCTCCCCGAGCCGCCCGGCGCAGCGCACGTCGTGTCCGGGCCAGGGGTCCGGCGTGCCGGAGCCGCTGGCTTTCTCGGCCGGTATGTGCTCGCCCTGCGGGTCGGTACCGGCGAGGTGATGCACAGCCGGGTCGTCCGAGGAGGAGTTCTGGCCAGCGCAGTCCTGATGGGACTCTTGGCCTTTGACGAGTACTTCGGGCTCATGCTCGGCGGGCAAGGGGCCTCGGAGGTCGCCATCCCACTGCTGCTCGTGGTCGTCACGGCCGGTCAGGCTCTCGGCGGGCTGCTCGCTGATCGGGTGGCTGGGTGGAGCAATGCGCGGATCGGCTGGATCACCGCCAGCGCCGGCGTCTGCCTGGCTGTGGGCGCGCTGAGTGGACAGCCGGCCGGGATCGTGGCCGTCGGCGTTGGCTACGGCGCCCTGCAACTGGCCATCGTAGTCTCCGACGTACGGCTTCAGGACAGCATCGCCCAAGGTGCCCGGGCGACCGTGACGTCGGTGGCCGGTCTGCTCGCCGAGATCGTGGCGGTCGTCGTATTCGCCGGGTTCGCCTGGGGTTCGCTTGCCCTGTCCCTCACCGCGCTGGTGGCCATTCTGGCGGCAGTTGTCGTCGTGCTAGGTCCGGCCATCAACCGGTGGATGCCGCCCAGCGGGCTGGCGAGCAGTGCGAAGCAGTAACGCGTGGGTTGCTCGGCGCAGCGTTGCCTGCACACTGCGGCCTGTCCCCACCCTCAGAGCGGCGGTCAGGCATCGCCGCCGACGGTTCGTTGCTGCGCGAAGGCTGCCGTGTCAGGCCCGAATGTCTGGAGCGTGACGGGCCCAGTCTTGGGATTCGGGTTCAATCGGTAGCCGATCCCCCATACGGTCTGCAGGAGGGTGGGCCGTGACGGATCTGCTTCGATCTTCTGGCGAAGTCGGCGTATGTGGACGGTGACGGTATCCCGTCCGCCGATGTCATATCCCCAGACGTTCTCGAGCAACCGGTCTCGGCTGAGTGCCTCCCCTATGTGGGCGACGAAGTAGGCGAGCAGGTCGAACTCCAGTGGGGTGAGGGCCAGGGTCCGCAGGGCTGTGGTTGCTGTTCGGTGCAGAAGATGCAGGCGAATCTCACCGGCCAACACGACCTGCGACATCTGACTCGCGGTGGGCATGGTTGTCCGGCGCAGAAGTGCAGCCAGCGCGGCTACGACTTCGTCAGGATCTACCGTCGCCAGCACGCTGTCGGCGCCGCTGTTCAGCGCAGCGATGCGTTCTCGGGTGGTGGATTTGGCCTGCAGCAGAAGGACGGCACCCTGTCGACTCAGCGCCCGGAGGCCGGCGTGGATCGACCCGGTGATCGCCGGCGGCTCAATGACGACTGTTGCCCGCGGGCCGAACGGAGAAGTGTTGCGCCGTGCCTCAGCCAGGCTGAATACGACTCGAACCGACGCGCCGGCCAGCTCGAGCGCCGCACTGACGCTTGCCGACAGGTTCCCCCCGAGGACGACGAGCACCACCGACAGCCCGTCGAAATCCGGCGCAGGACCCAGGCGCGGCTGCTGTCTAGTACGGCCAGCCGCTGGGGTTGTCGCCGGATCGGTTATCAGCCGCATGCCGCAAGATCTCCTCGTTGCGCTTTCTTGAATAGCGGGCCGAAGCTGCCGGTCCGGGGTGCCTCCCGGTCGTAGGCTAAGGGACCATCGGACCCATGGGCAGGTCCGGTGAAGGATCAAAACGGAGGACCAGTTGAGATGCCACTGAACGCTGCCGAGCTCCTCGTCACACTCGGCGAGCCA
>JALZIL010000005.1 GCA_030860305.1 Actinomycetota bacterium | reverse complement strand
GTGGACCGGCGATCGAACGCGCGGGTGACCTCGCCGCGCTCCTGACGAACCTCGGCCCCGGCGACATCGTTTTCATCGACGAGATCCACCGGATTGCCCGACCGGCCGAGGAGCTCCTGTACGTGGCCATGGAGGACTTCCGAGTCGACGTGGTGGTCGGCAAAGGCCCTGGCGCCACGGCGATCCCACTCGAGGTTGCGCCGTTCACCCTGGTGGGCGCGACGACCCGGGCCGGTTTGCTGACCGGGCCGCTGCGTGACCGGTTCGGCTTCGTCGGGCACATGGAGTTCTACGACCCGCCCGAACTCGTGGCCGTCCTGCAGCGAAGCGCGCGCCTGTTGGGGGTGGACCTACGCCTCGATGGCGCGGTCGAGATCGCCGGGCGTTCGCGGGGTACGCCGCGGATTGCCAATCGACTGCTGCGTCGAGTCCGTGACTTCGCCGAGGTTCGCGCCGAGGGCATCGTCGACCTCGCGATCGCTCAAGACGGGTTGGCCCTCTTCGATGTCGACGCCCTTGGGTTGGACCGGCTCGACCAGGCGGTGCTGCGCGCCCTCGTGCAGCGCTTCGACGGCGGCCCCGTGGGCATCGCCACGCTGGCCGTCGCAGTCGGGGAAGAGGCGCAGACCGTCGAAGAGGTCTGCGAACCCTTCCTCGTACGTGCCGGACTGCTGATCCGTACGCCGCGCGGACGGGTGGCCACCCGGACGGCTTGGGAACACCTCGGGATCACCCCACCCAAGGGCACCGCTGGAGCCACTGGGACGGGACTTGCGCCCCCTTCTGCGGCACCATCACTGTTCGACGCCTAGAATGCAGCGGTCTGGTCGCCGCGCTGCGACCACATACAGACCCCAAGCCATCAGATCCGCAAAGTGAGAAAGAGGCGACCAAGACCCTGTGGGCGATCTAGTGCTGTTCCTTCCGTTCCTCGCGCTGTTCGGCGTGATCATCTACATGCAGACCCGCCAGCGTAAGAAGATGCAGGCCCGGCAGGCGGAGTTGCAGACGGCGCTGCGCGTCGGTACGCCGATCATGTTGACCTGCGGCCTGTACGGCGATGTCGCCGGCCTGGATGAGGCCACCGTGGAGGTGGAGATCGCCCCGGGGGTGGTCGCCACCTTCGCCAGAGCCGCCGTGCTGGAAGTGCGCGGCACCGAGAGCACTTTCGTCGACGACGACGATGACGACGACGCTGACAGCGACGCCGAGAGCAACAGCGAGGCCGACCGCGCGGACACCACGACCGCACGGCCGGCCAAGCCGCTGGCCCACGACGACCCGTCGACCTAGGCCTGCCCCGCAACACACGTCGGTCAGCTCGATGCCACGCGAACCCAGCTCTAGGCCGGTCTTCGCGACACTGCAGAGGCACTGAGCAGACCCAGGAAGGGATATCCAGCAGTGGCACGTGCGCAGACGCAGATCCGGGGGTACTTCGTCGCCCTTGCCCTGATCATCGCGGCGCTCTACGCGCTGGTGTTCTTCACCGGAGACTCACCGACTCCTCGATTGGGGCTCGACCTCCGCGGCGGTACGACGGTGACACTCACCGCCCAGACCCGAGACGGCGGCGCGCCCAGTGCCGAGGAGCTGGAGACGGCTCGTCAGATCATCGAGCGTCGGGTCAACGGCCTCGGTGTGGCCGAGGCCGAGGTCGTCACCGAGGGCGATTCCAACATCGTCATCTCGGTCCCCGGGGACGAGGGGGAGCAGGCGCGCTCGCTGGGTACGACCGCGGAACTGCTGTTCCGTCCGGTCATCGCCGGCCCTGAGCCGGTGACTGCGGTGGCCCCCGAGGAGTCGGCCGACCCGACGGCCAGTGGTGATCCGCAGGCCAGTGCCGATCCCGCGCTCAGCGGTGATCCGGCGGCTAGCACCGATCCGGCTGCGACGACTGATCCGGTGGCGACCACCGATCCCGCGGTCACGGATGACACTGCGTCGACGACGGATGGCTCTGCGGCGGACCCGGACCGTCCGGCTGTCACTCAGGAGGAGGCCCAGGCGACCTATGCCGCGCTGACCGAATGCTCCACCGAGGTGGACGCGACGCAGACCTTGACCGACCGTCCCGAGGACTACGTTGCCGCCTGCTCCACCAACGGGACTGAGAAGTACCTGCTCGGGCCGACGATCATCCTGGGTACCGACGTCGAGGACGCGACCGCCGGATTGGATCCGTCCGGAACGTCGGGGTGGGTGGTCACCCTCGACCTGGAGTCAGGCGGAGACCCCGATGCCCAACGGGTGTGGGCTGAATACACCGCTGCAAACGTTGGCAACAACGTGGCCTTCACCCTGGATGACCGGGTCGTCTCGGCACCGAATATCGAGAGCGCGATCAGTGGAACCACCACGATCAGCGGCTCCTTCACGCAGGAGACCGCGACCAGCCTGGCAAACTCACTGAAGTACGGTGCGTTGCCGCTCACCTTCACGCAGTCCACGGCCGAGACCGTCTCTGGGCTGCTGGCTGCTGATCAGCTTCGTGCCGGTCTGATCGCCGGCGGTATCGGCATCCTGCTGGTCTTCGTGTACGCGTTGTTCTACTACCGGCTCCTGGGCCTGGTGACCATTGCCAGCCTGCTGCTGTCGGCGGTCATCGTGTACGCCTGTCTGGTCATCCTCGGCCGGCAGATCGGATTCACGCTGAGCCTGGCCGGGATCGCCGGATTCATCGTCGCCATCGGTATCACCGCTGACTCGTTCATCATCCTTTTCGAGCGAATCAAGGACGAAGTGCGCGACGGTCGTTCGATGCGCGCGGCCGTACCCCGGGCGTGGGTGAGTTCGCGGCGGACGATCCTGTCCGCGGATGCCGTGAGCTTCCTTGCCGCCGCCACGTTGTACGTCCTGGCGATCGGTGGGGTAAAGGGATTCGCCTTCACGCTGGGCATATCCACGGTGCTGGACCTCGTGGTCGTGTTCTTGTTCACCCATCCTCTGGTGGCGCTGCTGTCGCGCAACCCGACCTTCGCCTCCCCGCGGGTCTCCGGGCTCGGCCGGCTCCGCGTCGGAGGAGGAGCTGCAGGAACCCCCGCCACCGCCACCGCCGGCGGTGGCTCCGCAGCGGCGGCTCGTTCGAAGACGCCGACCCGAGGTACTTCCACGAACAGGGGTGGCAGCTGATGGCCACGAAGTCCGGCTCCGGGAAACCGGGCCGCAAGGGTGCGGTCGGTAGGCCACACGCTGCAGCCGGCCGCCGCCCCAAAGCAGCTGCCGCAAAGGCACCGGCGGCGCAGGCACCGGCAGCCAAGGCCGCCGCGGCAAAGACTCCGGTGGTGCAGGTCCCCGCGGCAAAGGCCACGGCGGCAAGTGGTCCAGGGGCAAAGGGTCCAGCCGTTCCACCATCGACTCCAGCCAAGCCGGCACCGACGAAGTCGGCCGGTAGTGCCGCCGCCGCTGCCCGTACCGGCGCCACCGTTCTCGACGACGAGACGACACCGACCACCAAGCCCGCTGACCTGACCGGCAGTACCGACACCGCCGCCAGGACCGACGCTCCGGACACAGCCGCATCTGCGCAACGCAAGCCCTGGCCGGTCCGGCTGTATCTGGGCGAGATCGGGTACGACTTCATCGGCAAGCGGAAGTTCTGGTACGCCTTCTCCGCGGTACTCGTCCTGATCTGCATCGGCTCGATGATCTTCAAAGGCTTCAACCTCGGCGTCGAGTTCGCCGGCGGGGAACGCTTCCGCAGCCCCGGCGCCGCCGAACAACTCGAAGACGTCAACCGCGCAGTCGAGGACGTCGGCGCGGACGTGACCAGCGCCCAGGCCGTGGGTGACAACCAGATCGTGGTCATCACCGCAGACCTCAGCGAAGAACGCAGCGGTGCAGTCGCCGAAGCGATCGCCGACTCGCTAGGGGTCAGCGCGTCCGACGTCACCAACTCCACCACCAGCGCGAGTTGGGGCCAGGACGTCACAAGCAAGGCGATCCAAGGACTGCTCGTCTTCCTCGTCCTCGTTGTGGTGTTCCTGGCTGTCCGTTTCCAATGGAAGATGGCTGTCGGCGCCATGGTCGCAATGTTCCACGACCTGCTGATCACCGCCGGGGTCTACTCGCTGGTCGGCTTCGAAGTGACCCCCGCATCGGTCATCGGGTTGCTGACCATCCTGGGGTTCTCGCTCTATGACACCGTCGTCGTCTTCGACAAGGTGGACGAGAACGCCAGGGGTCTGATCGCCAGTCAGCGCCAGACCTATTCCGAGTCGGCCAACCTCGCGATCAACCAAGTGCTCATGCGCTCGATCAACACGTCGATCTTTGCGCTGCTGCCGGTCCTCGGTCTGCTGTATGCCGGACTGTTCCTGATCGGCGAGGGAACCCTGCAAGACCTCGCCCTGGTCCTCTTCGTCGGCTTGTTGGCCGGGGTCTATTCCTCGATCTTCCTGGCCGCTCCGGTGCTCTGCGATCTCAAGGAACGCGAACCCGAGTATCAGAAGCTGGCAAAGCGGCTCAATGCCAAGCGGGCCGGGGTGAGCCTGGAGGCCGTTAGCACCACCGGTGGGTCGATCGCCGACCGGGCGCTATCGCCGATGGCAGCGGCCAGGGCCGATCGACGTCGGCGAAAAGCGCTCGCCGCGCCGACTCCAGCCAGCTCCGGAACCGACGCCGGCCCCGACGTGAATCGCGAACAGGACAGCTTCGACCCGGCCGTGATCGACGGCGAGAACGGTGCCGAGGCTGGGGGGAGGATCGGGGGAGGGGGAACGTTGGTCGCCTCCGCCCGGCGTACGCGACCGCGCAGCACCCGAACGGCGGCCGGTACCACGGCCAAGGCCAAGGCCGCTGGGAGCCGAACCGCCGGGACTCGCGGGGGGTCGACCAAGCGCAACGGCTGACTTCCGGCCACGACGTTGCGACTGCGAGTGCGACGGCAGAAGGCGATTGCGCACCCGGTGGCGGCTACAGTGGGAGGCAGGTCGTCCTATCGTGGCCACGGGGCGCCCGTGTGCTGAGCGAGGGAGGCGCAGCTGTGAGCAGCGAACTCGCCCCGCCGAGCGCCCCCGCAACTCGCGCACCCACACCGCCGGGGAACTCGGTAGCGGCCGACGCCGGATCGCCGGCTACCACAGCGATAACGGGCAAGCCGAGCGTTCGCAGCCGACTGGCCCGACGAATCATCGCCGGAGGCGGCGCGCCGGGAGTCAAGCCGGTCCTCGAACCGCTGGTGGCCAGCCATCGTCAGGCGCATGCCAAGGCCGACCTCCGTGAACTGCAGCGGGCCTATGACGCCGCCGAGCACCTGCACACCGGGCAGAAGCGCAAGAGCGGTGACGACTACATCACTCATCCGCTGGCCGTGGCCACGATCCTGGCCGAACTCGGCATGGACACCACGACGCTGATCGCAGCTCTGCTGCACGACACGATCGAGGACACCGGGTACGCGCTGGCCGACCTCGGGCGGGATTTCGGCGCCGACGTCGCGCGGCTGGTCGATGGCGTGACCAAGATCGACAAAGTCAAGATGGGCGATGCGGCCCAGGCCGAAACCATCCGCAAGATGATCATCGCGATGTCCCGCGACCCGCGGGTCCTGGTGATCAAGCTGGCCGACCGGCTGCACAACATGCGCACGCTTCGATTCCTGCCGCCCCACAAGCAGGAGCGCATAGCCCGGGAAACCCTGGAGATCCTTGCACCGCTCGCCCACCGCCTGGGCATGAACACCATCAAGTGGGAATTCGAGGACCTGGCTTTCGCCACCCTCTATCCCAAGCGGTACGACGAGATCGTCCGGCTGGTGGCTGACCGGGCACCGTCGCGAGACACCTACCTGGCCGAAGTGTCGGCTGCCGTACGCGGTCAGCTCACCGCAACTGACATACCGGCGGTGGTGACCGGGCGACCCAAGCACTACTACTCCATCTATCAGAAGATGATCGTGCGGGGTCGGGATTTCACCGACATCTGGGATCTCGTGGGAATCCGAATCGTCGTGGACGACGTACGAGACTGCTATGCCGCTCTCGGTGTCATACACGCGTACTGGCAGCCGGTTCCCGGGCGGTTCAAGGACTTCGTCGCGATGCCGAAGTTCAATCTCTACCAGTCGTTGCACACCACGGTGATCGGTCCACATGGCAAGCCGGTCGAGTTGCAGATCCGTACCCGTGACATGCACCGCACGGCGGAGTACGGCATCGCAGCCCACTGGAAGTACAAGGAAACCAAGGGCGGCGCGCCGGCCAAGAGCAACGACGAGATGCTCTGGCTCCGCCAGCTATTGGACTGGCAACGGGAGAACCAGGAGCCCGGCGAGTTCCTGGAGTCCCTGCGCTTCGAACTCGGACCGCAGGAGGTGTTCGTCTTCACTCCGAAGGGCGATGTGATCAGCCTTCCGGAGGGCGGTACGCCGGTGGATTTCGCCTACGCCGTGCATACCGAGGTCGGGCACAGATGCGTCGGTGCCCGGGTCAACGGCAGCTTGGTCTCGCTGGAAAGCCAGCTGTCCAACGGTGACACCGTCGAGGTCTTCACCTCCAAGTCCGAGACCGCCGGACCGTCCCAGGACTGGCTCGGGTTCGTCGGCTCCTCACGGGCCCGCACCAAGATCCGGCAGTGGTTCGCCCATGAGCGCCGGGAGGAGGCGATCGAGGCCGGAAAGGATGGGCTCAGCAATGCGATGCGCAAGCGCGGGCTTCCACTGCAGCGAGTCCTCGGTGGCGACGCGCTGTCCACTCTGGCCAAGGAACTTCACTATGCCGACGTCAGTGCGCTGTATGCGGCGGTGGGGGAGCGCAACGTCTCCGCGCAGTCGATCATCGACAAGCTCGTCGCGGGGATGGGCGGGGCCGAGGGCACGGTTGAGGACCTGGCCGAGACCACGACACCTACCCGTCCGATCCGCCGCACGACATCGGGCGAGACAGGCGTCGTGGTCCGGGGTGTCACCGATGTCTGGGTCAAGCTGGCCCGCTGCTGCACCCCGGTACCCGGCGATGACATTCTGGGCTTCCTCACCCAGGGCGGACCGGTCTCGGTGCATCGCCGGGACTGCACCAACGCTGCCGACCTCAAGACCCGGTCCGAGCGTCTGGTCGACGTCGAATGGGTGCCGCAGCCTGGCGCGATCTTCCTCGTCGCGATCCAGGTCGAGGCCTTGGACCGGCACCGGCTGCTCTCCGACATCACCAGGGTCCTGTCCGACGAGAGCGTCAACATCCTGTCCGCGTCAGTGCAGACCACCCGCGACCGGGTGGCGGTGAGCCGCTTCACCTTCGAACTCGGCGACCCCAAGCACCTGGGTGATCTGCTGCGTACCGTGCGCGCGGTCGACGGCGTGTACGACGTCTACCGCGTCACCGCCTGAGACCGGTTTCTGGGCGTCACGCCACGGGCGCTGCGACGGTCACCGTTGTCAGCGTGATGGGGATCAGGGGTGCCCCACCGCCGGCGGTTGCCTCGAAGGAGCCGTCGTTCCCGCCGGCTGCGACCGCATCGATGACCTCGATCCCCGACGTGATCGTGCCCACGAGGGTGTATTGCGGCGGCAACTGGGTGTCCTGAAAGGCGATGAAGAACTGGCTCCCGATCGTGGGCGGATCTCCGCCTTGAGCCATGGCCACGCTGCCCCGCGGATAGATCGCACTTGCGCCGTCCGGCGACGGCGCCAGCGCGGCCACACTGGCGGGCTCGGCGACGTAGCTGTAGCTTGGGCCACCGGAACCGGTGCCGGTCGGATCACCGCACTGCAGCACGCCGAAGACCTCGCTGTTGACCAGCCGGTGGCAGGGAGAGCCGTCGAAGAATGCGTTCTCGGCGAGGAACTTCATACTGTTCGCAGCACACGGTGCCGTGGTCGGATCCAGCGTCATCTGGAACGGACCCTGCGTGCTCACCACATCCAGCACGACCGGCGTGGCACTGCCGTCCGGCTCGGGTGGAACTCCGACGTCACTGAGGTTCGGATTCTCCGGATTTCCGGGAGCGTATGAGCAGGCCGGGGTTTCCGGCTCGCTGCTGGCCTCGGGCTCCGCGATCGGGTCGGCGACGTTGTCGTCGTCGTCGAAAGCGCCGGACAGGAACAGCACGCCGAGGACCAGGACGACGACAGTGAACGCGGCCACCCCGACGAGGGTGTTCCGGCGGCGTTTGCGCGCCTCCTCGGCGCGGCGCTCCAGCTGCCTCTGCAACTGTCGCCGGGCAGCCTCGCGCCGCTGCTTGTTCGTAGCCAATCCGGTACTCCTGTCCCGTCATCGATTGCCAGAGTTCTTCGTTGTCAGAGTCATCGGGTCCGGAGCTGCCTACCTCGAGGGAGGCGCCTGCCACCGCTTTCTCCGGCTGTGCGGCCGGCCACGGAGGACCGACGGCGAAGTCTAGTCAAAGGGCGCGTGAAGCATCTGTGAGCCACCCGGCAATGGAGCCCTGGGTAGCCTGTTCTCGTGTTGGTCGTCGGTTTTCCCGCTGGGGTGTTCGGCACCAATTGCTATGTCCTTGCCCCCGCCCGCGGGGCGGAGTGCGTCGTGATCGATCCCGGAATGGACGCCGTCGACCCGCTGCACGACGTACTGTCGGAAAACGATCTGAAGCCGGTCGCCGTCGTTCTGACCCACGGCCACCTCGACCACACCTTCTCCGTGGTTCCGCTCTGCTCCGGTTACGACATCGCGGCCTATATCCACCCCGACGATGGGCCGATGCTCGCCGATCCGGTGACGTGGCACGGACCGGCGCTGGGCGCGATCGTGGCGGGAATGCCGATTCCGGAGCCCGATGATCTCCGGTTTCTGACCGAGGGGGTGGAGTTGGATCTGGCCGGCGTTCGACTGATCCCTCGGCACGCACCCGGGCACACGCTGGGCTCCACCGTCTTCGAGCTCGAACTCATGGACGGACCAGGTCTGCTCAGCGGCGACCTGCTCTTCGCCGGCTCGATCGGTCGGGTCGACCTGCCGGGGGGGTCGATGCGGCAGATGACCGAATCTCTCGCGCGAGTCGTGCTTCCCCTGGACGATGCGACGGTGGTCCTGCCCGGACACGGGCCAGCCACGACCATCGGCCGTGAGCGGCACGGCAACCCCTACCTGCAGAACCTGGTCGACGAGCCCGCTCCTCCTCGCCGGAGCCTTTAGATGGCCAGCGCCTAGATGGAGAACCGCTAGATGGCCGGTCGGCGGCCCGGGCCGCTGTCGGGCTTCCCGGAACTCCTGCCTGGACAACGGATGATCGAGCAGCAGATCATCGACGGCCTGCGCCGAACCTTCGAACTGCACGGCTTCGCGCCGATCGAGACGCGCGCCGTGGAGCCGGTCGAGCGGTTGACCGGCGGTGGCGAGATCGACAAGGAGATCTACGCCGTACGGCGGCTGGCCGATGTCGGGGACCGGGCAGAGGCGGGTCTGGGACTGCACTTCGACCTGACCGTTCCGTTCGCGCGCTACGTGCTCGAGAACGCCGGCAAGCTCGAGTTCCCGTTCCGTCGCTATCAGATCCAGAAGGTATGGCGAGGCGAACGACCCCAATCCGGCCGCTATCGCGAATTCACCCAGGCCGACATCGACATCGTGGCCAGAGACGAATTTGCCTTCCACCACGACATCGAGGTGGCGCGCGTGATGGCTGAGGCGCTGGCCGGCCTGCCGGTTGCGCCGTTTCGGCTACAGATCAACAACCGCAAACTGTTGCAGGGCTTCCTGCTCGGAATCGGCGCGACGGACCCGCCCGCCGCGATGCAAGCGATCGACAGGTTGGACAAGCTGCCCTCCGACGTCGTGGGCAAGCTCCTTGCAGAGGCAGGGCTAGCGGTTCATCAGGCCGAAGCGTTCCTGCGTCTGGCCGAGATCCGCAGCGACACCAACTCGTTCGTGGACCGGGTGCGCGAACTCGGCGTCAAGCACGAACTGCTCGATCAGGGGCTGGACGAGCTGGTCACCGTTCTGGACGGTTGCCAGGACCTCAACTCCGAGCGGATCACGGTGGAGGTTGACCTGCGGATCGCGCGCGGTCTCGACTACTACACCGGAACGGTCTTCGAGACCCGGCTGGCCGGTCACGACTCGCTCGGCTCGATCTGCTCGGGCGGCCGCTACGACTCGCTGGCCAGCGATGGCCGGACGACCTACCCCGGCGTCGGCATCTCCCTGGGGCTGTCCCGGCTCCTGGTACCGCTGTTTGCCGACGGAACTGTGGCTGCCTCTCGAAGCGTGCCCTCTGCCGTGCTCGTGGCGATGGCCGACGAGGGCTCGCGAGCGGTCAGTACATGTGTGGCCCAAGCACTCCGGTCGCGGGGCATCGCCGCTGAGGTCGTCGCGTCGCCGGACAAGTACGGCAAGCAGATCCGGTACGCACAGCGTCGCGGCATTCCCTACGTCTGGTTCCCGGCCACCGGGACCGAAGCAGGGCACGAGGTCAAGGACATTCGCAGTGGCGACCAGGGCACCGCCGACCCGGACACCTGGTTGCCACCCGAGGTGGATCTGACCGCGCAGATCATCACCACCCCGAAGACCGCCGAGTAGAGGACATCAGTGATTCGCACCCACGCAGGTGGAGACTTGCGCAGCTCCGATGCCGGACAGACCGTGACCCTGGTCGGGTGGATCGGTCGGCGGCGCGATCACGGAGGAGTGGCCTTCTTGGATCTGCGCGATGCCTCCGGAGTCGTGCAGGTCGTCGTACGGGATGAATCCGTAGCGCACGGGCTGCGCAACGAGTACTGCCTGCGCGTCGTCGGGGACGTGGCAACTCGCCCGGAGGGCAACGAGAATCCGGCATTGCCCACCGGCGAGGTCGAGGTCATCGCCGCTGAGGTGGAGGTCCTGGCGGAGTCGGCGTCGCTGCCGTTCCAGATCGACGACCACGTCGAGGTCGGCGAGGAGGCGCGGCTGCGGCACCGCTATCTCGACCTGCGTCGAAGCGGTCCGGCCGCTGCGCTGCGGTTGCGCAGCGAGGTCAACCGTACGGCTCGCGACGTCTTGCACGGCCACGGCTTCGTCGAGATCGAGACTCCGACACTGACCCGATCCACTCCGGAAGGGGCTCGGGATTTCGTCGTACCGGCGCGGTTGGCACCGGGGTCCTGGTACGCGCTGCCGCAGTCCCCGCAGCTGTTCAAGCAGCTGCTGATGGTCGCCGGGATGGAGCGCTACTACCAGATCGCCCGCTGTTATCGGGACGAGGACTTCCGGGCCGACCGGCAACCGGAGTTCACCCAACTCGACATCGAGATGAGCTTCGTCGACCAGGACGACGTGATCGCGCTGACCGAGCAGATCCTGGCTGCGCTGTGGTCGCTGGTCGACTACCGCATACCCACGCCGATCCAGCGGATCAGCTACGCCGAGGCGATGTCGCGGTACGGCACCGACAAACCCGACCTGCGGTTCGGCGTCGAACTGACCGACTGCACCGCGTACTTCCTCGAAACGCCCTTCAGAGTGTTCCAGGCACCCTACGTCGGGGCGGTGGTGATGCCCGGCGGCGCTGAGCAACCGCGGCGCACGCTGGACGCGTGGCAGGACTTCGCCCGCCAGCGCGGCCACAAGGGACTGGCCTACGTGTTGATCGGGGCGGACGGCGAACTGGCCGGGCCGGTGGCCAAGAATCTTTCGGATGACGAGCGTGCCGGTATAGCCAATCACGTCGGTGCGGAGCCCGGCGACTGCGTCTTCTTCGCGGCCGGGGATTCGTTGGCCGCTCGGGGTCTGCTCGGCGCCGTGCGGCTGGAAGTCGGTCGCCGCGGAGGGCTGATCGACGCTTCCCAGTGGTCGTTCGTCTGGGTGGTCGACGCACCACTGTTCGAGCCCTCTGCCCGAGCCCGCGCCTCCGGCGATGTGGCCGTCGGTGGTGGGGCCTGGACCGCGGTGCATCATGCGTTCACCTCACCGAAACCGGAGTTCCTGGACACCTTCGACACCGATCCGGAGCGTGCGCTGGCCTACGCCTACGACATCGTCTGCAATGGCAACGAGATCGGCGGGGGGTCGATCCGGATCCACCGCCGGGACATCCAGGAGCGGGTCTTCGCCATCATGGGCTTGTCGGCGCAGGAGGCACAGGAGAAGTTCGGCTTCCTGCTCGATGCCTTTGCTTTCGGCGCGCCGCCGCACGGCGGGATCGCCATCGGCTGGGACCGGGTGTGCGCTCTGTTGGCCGGGCAGGACTCGATCCGCGAGGTGATCGCCTTCCCCAAGTCCGGGGGTGGATACGACCCGCTCACCGGGGCACCGGCACCGATCAGCGCCCAGCAGCGCAAGGAAGCCGGCGTCGACGCGCCACCACCTGCGACGTCCTAAGGTCGGCGGCATGTCGGTTGTGGCTCGCACGCTGCTGGGGCCCGGTCCGACCAATCCGTACCCCGAGGCGACCGCGGCACTGGCTCAGCCCTTGCTGGGGCACCTCGACCCAGCGTTTCTGGCGCTGCTGGACGAGACCTGCGACCGGCTCAGGGCGGTCTATCGAACCGACAACCGCCGTACGTTGCCGTTGTCGGCGACCGGGAGCGCGGGGATGGAGGCGGCTTTCGTCAACACCGTGGGACCCGGCGACGTCGTGGTCGTCGGCGTCAACGGCCTGTTCGGCGTCCGGATGTGCGATGTCGCGGCCCGATGCGGCGCCGAGGTTGTCCGCGTCGATGCCACCTGGGGTCATCCGCTCGACGTGGACGCCGTGTTGTCGGCGCACCCGGCACCGAAGCTGATCGCCGCCGTCCACGCCGAAACGTCGACCGGCATCCGCAACGACGTGGCCGCGCTGGCCGCCGGCAAAGGCGATGCCCTATTCCTCGCCGACTGCGTGACGTCGCTGGCCGGCATCGAGTTGGCCGTCGACGACTGGGGCATCGATCTGGCCTATTCCGGTACCCAGAAATGCATTGGTGTCGCGCCGGGTCTGTCGCCATTCACCATCAATGACCGGGCCTGGGAACGGCGGATCGAGCGCCCGCAGTCCTGGTACCTCGACCTGGGCATGCTCGGCGGGTACGTCGGTGCAGCCGCCGGTGCCGGTGGTCGGACCTACCACCACACCGCGCCGACGGCGATGGTCGCGTCGCTGCATGCCGGTCTCGGCCGGGTTCTCGAAGAGGGGCTGGATGCGGTCATCGCGCGGCACGCCGCCATGGGTCAGGCGCTGCAAGAAGGTTTGCAGAAGATGGGCCTGGAACTCTTTGCCGCGCAGGGACATCGACTTCCCGAACTCACCACGGTCTGTGTTCCTGAGGGTGTTGACTCCGGGGCCGTACGATTCGAGCTGCTGCAGCGCTACAACATCGAGATCGGTGCCGGGGCCGGGGAATTCCATGCGACGGTGTGGCGAATCGGGTTGATGGGATACAACGCGCGCCCGGACATCGTCACCCTGATCCTGGGTGCACTCGGCGAGATCCTGCGTCGCAACTGACCGGCTCTGCAACGCCCGGCTCAGGCCCGCTGCGCTGCCTCGAGCACCTCAGCCGCGAGGCGCAGCATCGCGAGGCGGGTCTGCTCGGACAACTCGCCCTGGTCGATGCGCGCTCCGGCGCGCAGGTGTGGATCGTCAGGAATTCTGATCAGGCCGCGGCACAGCCCGTCGAATCGCTTCGCGGCGGCGTCCAGATCCACCGGCAGGTCACGGCGGCGAACTGCGGTGACGGCTACGAAACTGTTGGCCACGAGAGCGCCGAACCCGCGCTCGGCGATCCACCGCAACCCAGCGTAGGTGGCCGTTATCCCGTCGACGCTTGGCGACGTCGTGACCACCAGAGTGTGCGCACCGCTGAGCAACTGCCTCATCAGACCACCGCTCAGGCCGGCCCCGCAGTCGGTGAGCGTGATCGCGAAGTGCCGGTGCACAACATCCATCGTCGCGACGAACATTGCTTCGTCGAAGCGCGCGCTCTCGCCAGGGTCAAGACCGCTGGGTAGCACCCAGGCCCCATTGGCCGACCGAGCGAGGTAGGGCGTGAGGATGGCGAGATCCCCCGGGTCGCCGCGCCCGGCCAGGTCGCGTGCGCTGTGGGTCGGTGCTACGCCGCTGCGCAGGAGCAGCGAGCCGAACGTCGGGTCGGCGTCCAGCAGGAGCACCGGCTCGTCTCGGCTCTTGGAGTACATGCCGGCCAGCAGCACCGACAAGGTGGTTTTGCCGACGCCGCCCTTGAGCCCCACCACGGACACGCGCCGCGGACTTGGGATCGGGACGCACAATCGGCTGCGTTCCTGCTCTTCCAGCAGGGCCCGCGCTGCGGCCCGCCCCTTGAACAGGCTGAATCTCCGCGACGGCTTGCGGGTTTGGGGTGCTTCATCGTCCAGGACTCGCCCAGCCGGCCCGGATCGCTCGGGGCCCTCACGAGGCGCCTGCGGTCCTGGCAGCGGCGAGGATGCAGGCGGCGGTCGGTGCGCCGGTACGGGCGGCTGCGCGGTTGGCTCCGTGCTCTGCGGAGCCGGCGTGATCGTCGGAAGCTGGATCATCTGCGTGTCCCCGGCCCGTCCGTCGGAGGAGTGCCGGCCCCCTTTGCGTTTCGGGGTCAGCCCGTACTCCGGAGGTGGGGCCGGTGGCGGCGTGCTACTCAGGGCTGGTCCTCTCCCGACAAGGGCGAACGTGGAACGTCGCGGTCCTGCCCGACATTCTCACCCCGTCGCGGGGCAGCCCTGCGTCAGGGTTCCCGAGCCGACTCGTTGCACCTCGTAGGAGGATGTTGTGGTGAGCCGCGGGTAACGTCTGACGCCGTGAGCGAGCCGGCCAGCCTCTTCGACGACGCTGCGGCGCAGAACGCGGCCGCTGCCGCCCCGTTGGCGGTCCGGATGCGCCCTCGGTCACTCGACGAGGTCGTCGGGCAGGACGCAGTCCTCGGCCCGGGGCGCCCGTTACGCCGTCTGGTGGATGCCGACGAGGGAATGTCGGTCATCCTCTACGGGCCGCCCGGGACGGGTAAGACGACGTTGGCCCATGTGGTCTCACTCGCCACCAAGCGGACCTTCGTACAACTGTCCGCCCTCAACTCCGGAGTCAAGGACGTTCGCGCGGTCATCGACACGGCGACGAAGGACCTGGGATTGACCGGACGGCGGACGGTGCTGTTCATCGACGAGGTACACCGCTTCTCCAAGACTCAGCAGGATTCACTGCTCTCGGCAGTGGAGAACCGGGTGGTCAGCCTGATCGCGGCCACGACGGAGAACCCGTACTTCTCGGTGGTGAGCCCCCTGCTGTCCCGCTCGATCGTGCTCACCCTGGAACCGCTCGGCGACGACGACGTGCGGACGTTGCTGCACCGCGCCCTGAGCGATCCACGCGGGTACGCCGGAGAGCTGACCATGACTCCCGACGCCGAGGACCACGCGGTTCGAATCGGGGGAGGGGACGCGCGCCGCGCACTGACCACGCTCGAGGCAGCGGCCAACGCGACGCGGGACGAGGGGCTGACCGAGATCACCCTGTCGGTCGTCGAGCGCGCCGTCACCCGGGCTGCGGTTCGCTACGACCGCGACGGTGACCAGCACTATGACGTTGCCAGCGCACTGATCAAGTCCATCCGCGGCAGCGACGTCGATGCCGCGTTGCACTACCTGGCCCGCATGGTGGAAGCGGGGGAGGACCCGCGGTTCATCGCCCGGCGCCTGGTCATCAGCTCGAGCGAGGACGTCGGGATGGCCGATCCGTCCGCGCTGCCCCTGGCCGTCGCGGCCTACACGGCAGTTTCCTTCATCGGTATGCCCGAAGGGCGGATCCCGCTGGCCCAGGCAGTCGTACATCTCGCTACTGCGCCGAAGTCCAATGCTGCCTACCTCGCCATCGGCGCCGCGATCGACGACATCCATCGAGGACTGGCCGGTCCGGTGCCTTTCCATCTTCGCGACTCGAGCTATTCTGGTGCTGCCAAGCTCGGTCACGGCAAGGGCTATATCTACTCCCACGATGCCCGCTCCCACGATGCGGGCTCCGCGGCTGATCCGTACGGCGTCGTGGCGCAGCAGTACGCGCCGGATGCGGTCGATCGCCGGGACTACTACCAGCCGACCGAGCACGGCGCCGAGGCCGGCATGAGTGCGCGGCTGAGCAAACTGCGGGCGATCCTTCGCCGTCGGTGAGCACAGCCGACGTAACGAGGTTATTACGACTGGCGCAACTCTGCGTATCACCGCTGAACAGGACTACGTTGCACGAGGCTGGTGTGCACACGCCCCAAATACGAGACTATCCGCGGAAGGTGGACCTGCGTGGCCAAAGTGATTCTTCAGGACGTCGGGAAGGTCTACGACGACGGCACACGGGCGGTCACTGGCTTGGACCTGGAGATCGAGGACGGTGAACTGCTGGTCCTGGTCGGCCCCTCGGGATGCGGCAAGACCACAGCGCTACGCATGGTGGCCGGTCTGGAGTCGATCAGCGAGGGCACCGTTCGGATCGGCGAGAAGGTGGTCAACGGCGTACCTTCCCGCGACCGCGACCTGGCCATGGTGTTCCAGAGTTACGCGTTGTATCCACACCTGAAGGTCCGCGACAACATTGCGTTCGGGTTGCAGCTGCGCAAACTACCGAAGGACCAGGTCAACGAACGGGTCGAGAGAGCAGCCCGCACGCTCGGCCTCGAGGACATGCTGGACAAGCGCCCACGCAATCTCTCGGGTGGTCAGCGTCAGCGCGTGGCGATGGGCCGGGCGATCGTCCGCGAGCCGCAGGCCTTCCTGATGGATGAGCCGCTGTCCAACCTGGACGCCAAGCTTCGGGTGCAGATGCGGGCCGAGATCGCCCGACTGCAGCGTGACCTCGACGTCACCACCATCTACGTCACCCACGACCAGACCGAAGCAATGACGCTGGGCGATCGGGTCGCAGTGATGAAGAAGGGCCACCTGCAGCAGGTGGCCGCCCCACAGGAGCTCTACGACCATCCGGACAACGTGTTCGTCGCCGGCTTCATCGGCTCGCCGGCCATGAACCTGTTCCAGGGAACCTTCAGCCAGCCGGAGGCCGACGGCCCCTTGCAGCTACAGGTCGGCAGTCAGCGGCTGGCCGTCGGCCCCGAGCTGCTCTCGCGCCGCCCCGATGTGCGGCGTTACCTGGATCGGCCGGTCATCGTCGGCATCCGGCCCGAGGACATGAACGATGCGACCCTGAATCGCGGCGCCGGCACTGCGCTGCTGGAGGCCAATGCTGACCTGGTCGAGGCGATGGGCTCCGACGTGCTGGTCCACTTCGCCATCGACGCCGCACAGATCGTGACCGAGGACACTCGCGAGCTCGCACGCGACCTCGGCGAAAGCCAACAAGCAAACGCCGACGCGGGGACCGTCATGGTCGCCCGGTTCAATCCGCGCACCGCCGCGCGGGAGGGTGCCCCGATTTCCGTTGCGGTGGACACCGAGCGGTTGCACGTCTTCGATCCCGAGACCGGGAAATCGGTCTGGGGGGACGGGCAGCCCGCTGCACCAGAGCAAGAGCGGGGTTCCCTACTGAGGGAGCACGCCACACAGGAGGGAATGTAATGAGTCGCACTACACGTTTCGCCGCAGGGGCAGCCGCCCTTGCGTTGCTCATGGCCGGTTGTGGTGGGGATGACGACGCCGGAGGTGGCGGCGCCCCAGAAGCTGGCTCGCTGGACGGCGAGAGCCTCGAGCTCGCCGCCGTCTTCACCGGCGCGGAGCAGGAGGCACTGGAGGCCGTCTTGGCCGCGTTCGCCGAGCAGACCGGCGCGGACGTCACGTTCACCTCGACCGGTGACGACATCGCGACCGTGCTCGGGACCAGGATCGCCGGTGGTGACGCCCCCGACGTCGCCTTGTTGCCGCAGCCCGGACTGCTCAAGCAGTTCGTCGAGGACGGCTCGTTGACTGCGGTCAACGACGATGTCGCGGCCGCTGTCGACGAGAACTACGGCGAGGTGTGGCGAGAACTCGCCACTGTGGACGGTGAGCTGTACGGCGTCTGGTTCAAGGCTGCCAACAAGTCCACCGTCTGGTACAACACAGGCGCCTTCGAGGACGCCGGCGCCGAGGTCCCCGAGGACTTTGACGCCTTCGTGGACACGCTCGGCACGATTGCCGATTCCGGCCTTACCCCCCTCGCGGTTGCCGGAGGCGACGGCTGGACGCTGA
>JALZIL010000434.1 GCA_030860305.1 Actinomycetota bacterium | reverse complement strand
GCTGCGAGCAGGTCTTCGACGTGCTGCAGGACGCCGAGTATGGCGCCTGCGGTCAACTTGTCCAGTGTGGCCGGCTCCACCAGTCCGGCGGCCGGGACCGGACGTAATCGCGGTGCCCCGAACGGGGCAGGCCCTCGTACGGCGAGCCCTACCTCACGAGGAAGTTCCACGGTGGAGTCGTTGACCTGCACCAAGATCCGGCGCCGGAGCAATCGACTGATCGTGCCCGGTGGGTCCTCGTCCGCGGTCCAGTCATCGGGCAGCCGTCCCTGTGGCGGGCCGGCGGCCAGCCGCTGGACCAAGGCGCGTTCGTCCGCGGCGAGGTCTGGCAGGGATTCCACCAGAGATCGCGGGTCGGCGTCCGGGTCGCCGGTCAGCTGGGCCAGCGGCCGGCCGGTTCCGGTGGGGTGGTTAACCAGTAGCCGGACGCCCTCGATCAGGTGCAGGGCATCCTGAGTCCCCCAGACCAGCCCCAGCCCGGTCAGCTGGTCGAGGCCGTGGGCAAGGGCGTCGGCCGGGACGCCCCGGAGTCGACTGGCCATGTCACGCGCGTCGATCGGGGTGGGGAGCAGGACCATCGCCTCGATCATGTGCAGCACGCCTGCGTCGAGTTGGTCGAGCGCCCGGCTGATCGACACCTGTCCGATGAGCCGGCCGGCCAGCGACGCAACGTCCGGTGGGGCGGGCCGAGCAACGTCGGGACGGGCGTGAAGCAACTCGCTGAGCCAGCCGTCGTCCTGCATGCGCAGCCACTCGGTGTAGGACGACGCGAGGGGACGCGTCGAAACCGAGGTGGACATGAGTCCCTCCAGGCTACCCGCGCCCAGGGTTGCACGAGCGGCGCGAGACGATGCCCTGGTGGAGGAGGAGCAGGTCGCCTGGGACCAGCCCGAGACCAGGCGCTCCTACGCCGCCTACCGGCTGGGCGCGCTGCGCTGGTTCGCCGGCGGCCTCGCCGGCGTGGCCCTGGCGTTGGCGTTGTCCGCGTACGCCGTACTCGTCCTGCAGCGTCCGGGACTCGGCGTGTTCATCGTGACGGCGCTGCTGCTGGGCCTGTTCGGACTCGGCACCGGCGCCGGCGGTCTGCTCAGGGCCCAGCGGTTGCGGGCAGTGCTGCAGCGCGCGCCCTGGCAACCAGCCGAGCTGCGGGTTGCCGGTGCCCACCTGCGGCTCGTCTTCCTCCCAAACAAACAAGCAGCTCCCGGCAACGGAGCCGGCGGCGACGTCGAAGCGAACGCAGTGGATGCCCGGTTGCTGACCACCAGCCGCTGGCGCGTACGTACCGTCGTGGGCTACCGCGACAGCGAGGTTTCGGTCTGTCCGGCCACGGACGGCAGCTACGTCCTGACCGCACCGGGACTGCACAACCTGTACGCGTTGGTCCCGCTTGCCAGACGCAACGGCCGCAACCGACCATGACCGGGTACAGGTCTGAGACGATTCAGCACGGCACCGCACATCCAGCAACAGACAGGGAGGCCCAGATGGCGCGGGAATCGCGGGTGAAACGGGCAAGACCGGCCAAGAAGTCCGGCCACGAGGGGCCGTCCAGCGTCGAGGCCACCTGGTGGTCCAGCGAGGACGGTGGCCCACCGATCACCGAACTCACCGCCGAGACCCAGGGACCGCTCTCGCCGTGGGGAGAGGACCACACGTTGCCGCTGCCTCCCGAGCAGGTCGGCTACCGGCCGCCGACCTCTCGCCCCAACCGCGCCGGAGCCAACTGAGTCGATGAGCACTACACCGGTGACACCGTCCTATTCCTCCGGTACGGGTCCGGTTGCGCTGCTGGGTGACACCATCGGCGCGAACTTCGACCGTACGGTCGCCGCGCACGCCGATCACGACGCCCTCGTCGATTGCGCGACATCGCGACGATGGTCCTATGCCGAACTGTCCGCCGAGGTCGACGCCTGCGCCCTCGGCCTGGCCGCTCGTGGCGTCGGCAAGGGCGATCGGGTGGGTATCTGGGCGCCGAACTGTGCGGAGTGGGCCTTCACCCAGTACGGCACCGCGAAGCTCGGCTCGATCCTGGTCAACATCAATCCCGCCTACCGCACCCACGAACTCGGCTACGTCCTGAAGCAGGCCGGGATCTCGGTTCTCGTGGCTGCTCCGTCGTTCAAGTCCAGCGACTACCGGGCGATGGTCGGCGAGGTACGCGAGGACTGCCCGGACCTGCGCGAGGTCTACTTCATCGGCGACCCGGAATGGGATGAGTTGCTCACCGACGGCCGGGAGGCCGATGCGTCCCTGCTGGTTACCCGGGAGACCGAGCTGTCGGCCGATGACCCGATCAACATCCAGTACACCAGCGGCACAACGGGTTTCCCGAAGGGTGCCACGCTCACCCATCACAACCTGCTGAACAACGGCTTCTTCGTCGGCGAGGGCTGCGGCTACACCGAGGCCGACCGGGTCTGCATCCCGGTGCCGTACTACCACTGCTTCGGCATGACGATGGGCAACCTGGCCTGCACCTCGCACGGCGCGACCATGGTCATCCCGGCTCCGGGTTTCGACCCGGCCTCGACCCTGCGCGCCGTTCAGGAGGAGAAGTGCACGTCGCTGTACGGCGTGCCGACGATGTTCATCGCCGAACTCGGGCTGGCTGACTTCGCCGACTACGACCTGTCGAGTCTGCGGACCGGCATAATGGCCGGTTCGCCGTGCCCGGTCGAGGTGATGAAGCGGGTCATCAACGAAATGGGAATGACCGAGGTGACGATCTGCTACGGCATGACCGAGACCTCACCGGTCTCGACTCAGACCCTGGCCGACGACGACCTCGACCGGCGTACGTCCACGGTCGGTACCGTGCACCCGCACCTCGAGGTCAAGGTGGTCGACCCGGACACCGGCCTGACCGTCCCGCGCGGCGAGCCCGGCGAGTTCTGCACCCGCGGGTACTCGGTGATGCTGGGCTACTGGAACGAGCCGGACAAGACCGCCGAGGCGATCGACGCCGCGCGGTGGATGCACACCGGCGACCTGGCGACGATGGACGCCGACGGGTACCTCAACATCGTCGGCCGGATCAAGGACATGGTCATCCGGGGCGGGGAGAACGTGTATCCGCGCGAGATCGAGGAGTTCCTCTACACCCATCCCGACATCGTCGATGCCCAGGTGATCGGCGTACCGGATGAGAAGTACGGAGAGGAACTGATGGCCTGGATCCAGCTGCGTGAGGGTGCCGAGGAGCTGACCGTGGCCAGGTTGCGCGACTTCTGCGTCGGAAAACTGGCCCACTACAAGGTGCCGCGCTACGTCAAGATCGTGACCGAGTTCCCGATGACGGTGACCGGCAAGGTCCGCAAGGTCGAGATGCGTGAGACCTCGGTCGGCGAACTCGGGCTGGAGAAGGCGGCGGCAACCAAGAACGCCTGAGCCGTCCGAGGTCAGACGCGCTCCACGCTCGTGGCTAACGGGAACCTTGGCGGTTTACGTCAAAACCGCCAGGGACGTGCCGGTTACGCCGGGTCGTCGGTGATGCCGTGCTCGATGGCGTACCTGGTGAGTTCGACCCGGTTGTGCAGCTGAAGTTTGCGCAGGGTGTTCTGTACGTGGTTCTCCACGGTGCGATGGGACAGGGTCAGCCGGGTGGCGATCTGCCGGGCGCTGAGCCCACGGGAGACCAGCCGGAGCACCTCGGTCTCCCGCTCGGTCAGCACCGGGGCGCCGTCCGGGGCATCCTGCAACCGGCGGTACTCACCCAGGAGCAGGCCGGCCAAGCCGGCGCTGAAGACGGCATCTCCGTCCGCGGTGCGGCGTACCGCGTCGTCGAGTTCGTCCAGCGAGGCCGACTTCACCAGATAGCCGGAGGCGCCGTTCTTGACCGCGTCCAGGACGTCGCCCTGTTCGGCACTGGCCGACAGCACCAGAACCCGGGTGTCCGGTGCGGCGGCGACGATCTCTCGGGTCGCGGCCACTCCCGATGTGCTGCCCAACTGCAGGTCCATGACGACGACATCCGGGCGGACGGCGGCAGCAATTCGGACGGCGGCAGACGCGTCGGCGGCCGTACCCACCACCTCATAGCCCCGAGCGGCCAGATCGCGGGCGACGCTCTCCCGCCACATGGGATGGTCATCCACGACCATGACCCGGGTCACGGTCGAGCTTTCGGAACGGTCAGCTCCCATTCGGTTCCTTCCCCGAGCGCCGTGCGCAACTCGACGGTGCCACCGAGGTCGGTGATCCGGCCCCGGATGGACTGCGCAACGCCGAGGTGACCGGTCGCGCGGGCAGCAGCCAAACGACCCTCGGGGATACCTGGCCCGTCGTCTCGTACGGAGACCAGGACGCGGTCACCGAGATCCTCGGCAGCGACCCAAGCTCGGGCTGCCGGGCCGGCGTGTTCGGCCACGTTGGTCAGTGCCTCGCCAACGGCTGCGCCGATGTCTTCGACCGTACGACGGTCCATCAGCAGCGGACCGGCCGGGGTGCTGACCTCGATCGTGGAGGTGGCCCGCAGCCGTAGCGTCGCACCCAGGTCGGTCTGGCCACCGGCGCTGGTGGGCCGGCTGGTCATCAGGTTGCGCAGCGCCACTTCTTGTTCGGCAGCCAGGGTGGAGAGCTCGGCTGCTGGGCCACCGATCTCGGTGCCGCGCCGCCGGACGATGGCCAGCACCTGCAGGACCCCGTCGTGGATGGAGCGGGACAGCCGTTCGCGTTCCGCGGTGGCGCCCTCGGCGGCCAACGCCTCGCGAAGCACCGCGGTGGCCCGCCTCGTCGTGGTCGCTGCGTAGCCCAAGGTGACGCCGGCCAGCAGGTGCAGGGTGGTGTTGAACACTTCCTGGTCACCGAGTCGCTGCCGTACCGCGATCAGGACCCCGCTGATCACGACGGCACCGATCAGACCACCGTCTCGACCGCGTTCCACGGCCAGCGCGAAGATCGGCCCGGTGGCCCAGAGCGAGGTCAGGATCGGTGCGCTGCCGTTGAGTTCGGCCCACGGCTGGGTCAGCAGGGTCGCGGCGACAAAGGCGACCGTGATGAGCAGGTCGTAGCCGGCCATCCGACTCCGTCGCCCGGCGGGGGTGCTGTATGCGACGGTCACCACCGCGGTCCAAGCGCCCATCAGAATCAGCAGCAGGATGGCGATGCCATGGTCGGGGTAGCGATCCCAGCTGCGAACGAACGACCCGACCGCGACCGCCCAGGCGGCCGGTCGGAACACGACGACCGCGCGCCACAGCGGCAGCAGGAAGTCCGGTGCTACAGCGGATCCCGCTGGCATCGCCACGAGTAGCACGGTAACGCTGTCGGCCGTCTTGCTGATCCGGTCAATGCACGCTGGGTGAATGTGCTTGGCCGGTGCGACTAGCCTTGCCTGCGCGGCGGTGGCGTCATGGCCGCTGCACGCTCACGAGACAAGCAGGGAGTCGCCGTGCCAGCCGGCAAGGTCAAGTGGTTCAGCGCCGACAAGGGGTTCGGGTTCCTGTCGCGCGAGGACGGGGCCGACGTCTTCGTGCACCGCGACGCGCTGCCGGCCGGTGTGACCGAACTCAAACCCGGCCAACGAGTGGAGTTCGGCATCGTCGAAGGCCGCAGAGGGGACCAGGCCCTCCAGGTCAAGGTGCTCGATCCGCTGCCCTCGGTGACCCAGGCATCGCGACGTCCGGCCGACGAGCTGGTCCCCATCATCGAGGACCTGATCAAGTTGCTGGACAAGACCTCCAACACCCTGCGCCGGGATCGGTATCCGGATCGGGACGAGGGTCGCAAGGTTGCCGCGCTCATGAGAGCGGTGGCCGACGACATCGCCGGCTGAGGTCATCGACGGAGGAAGCCGATCGGCCACGCCCCGGCCAGACCTTCGCAGCGTTCACCGGAGTCCTGGACGATGACGATGTAGTAGGCGGCCGGGACCGCATCTGAGGTGGACAGCTCATAGCTGGCCTCCTGCCCGACGTCGACCTCACCGATCAGGTCCTCGTCGGCCAGTCCCTGCCCGAAGACCTGGAACGACCAACCCGACACGGCCACCTCGGCGGGCACCTCGATCAGGATCGTCGTGTCCGGGTCGACCTGCAGCACCTGCGGGGTGACCGAGTACCGCTTGCCCTCCCCGTCCGCGCAGTACTGCGTGGCCTCGACGTCCATCTGCTGATCGCCCACGGTGACGGCGACGGTCGGTGCACCGTCGGAGGAGCAACCCGCTGCCAGCAGGACCAGAGCAGTGGTCCGGACCGCGAGGGGCAGTCGTCGACGCGACCTGGTCACGCGTACGGGTACGGGTCGCTCGACCGGGGCGGACCCGGGTTCAGCGGTGCGGTCGGTGGATCGGTGGGTGAATCGGTGGGTGGATGTGGTCCGGACGGACTGGCGAGCGGGTCGTGGGCCGCCTCGCGCGGATCTCTCGTCCGGATACCCCGCGGGCGATTGCGGCCGTACAGGGTGATCCCGAACGCAACCACCAACAGCACTGCGGCCACGGTGAAGCCCACCCAGCCGATGGTGGGGAGCAGGATTCCGACCGCACCACCGAAGACCCAGGCCAGCTGGAGCAAGGTCTCCGAGCGGCCAAATGCCGAGGCGCGCAGCGACTCTGGGACCTCCCGTTGAATGATCGCGTCAAGTGCGGTCTTGCCGAGCGAGTTGGTGATGCCGGCGACCAGAGCCATCAGAACGGCCATCAGGATGCTGTACGTGAACGCCGTCAGTACGGCTACGGTCGCGGCCACGCCGGTCGAGATCAGCACCAGCAGGTCCGGTTTGTCGGTGCCTCGGACCCGGGAACCGATCGCCGTACCGACGAAGCTGCCGAGTCCAGCCGCTGCGGCAACCCCGCCGAGGGTCACCGTGCCGGCCCAGTCGGTGCCCACGTTCGCCTGGATCAGGAAGGCCATGAAGATCGTCAGGAACCCGCCGAGACCGCGCAGCGCCGCGGTTGCCCGCAGCGCGGTGATCACGTGGATCCCAAGAGCCCGGCGTTCGAGTCGGCCGGTCACGTCTTGCCCACTGGTCATGACCCGGGCGCTGACTTCACCCTCGCTGGTCTCCACGTGCGACGGCAGGCGCAGTGCGCACACCGCGCCGATCAGGAAGACCACGGCGGTCAGTGCCAACTCCCAGCCGAAGCCGAGTACCTTCGCCACCCCGACCCCGAGAAGCCCTAGAACCGCGCCTGAGGCCAGTCCGAAAATCGACATCCGGGCGTTGGCGGCGACCAGGGCGAGTTGATCAGGCAGCACGCGAGGCACGACCGCGGCCCGGAGCACCCCGAATCCCTTGGACAGGATCAGCACGCCCAACGCGGCCGGATAGAGGGCGAAATTGTCGTAGTTGGCGGCCATGATCCAGGCCAGCAACGCGCGGCCGATCAGGCTGATCGCCAGCGCGGCGCGCCGGCCACGCTGTAGTCGGTCCAGGGCCGGTCCCAGCAGTGGGGCCACGACGGCGAAAGGGGCGATGGTGATCAGCAGGTAGAGCGCGACGTTGTTGCGTTGGGCATCGACGGCCGCGGCGAAAAAGAGGGTGCCTGCCAAGGAGACCGCGATCAGGGCGTCACCGGCGGTGTGCAACGCCGAGGTCCACAACAGGCCGGACAGGCCGGTGTCCCCGGCCCCGTCCGCGCGGCTCGCGGCGTTGATCCTTCGTACGGTGTTGCCGGTGATCTCCCGGGTGCGCGCGGCGGCCACCCGAGTGACGGTGATCCGTCCCGGAGCAGGCCGATCGGCCACTCGACCGGCGTCAGGATCGCGAAGGTGCATCGGCTCGGTGCCGGGCCGCTGATACGGGATGGGTGACGTGTCGTGGCGCGGCGGGTCGTGGCGCGGTGGGTCCTGGCGCGGCGCCACTACCGGGCCAGGCGGTGGACGCCGGCGGGCCGGCCGGCGGATCGGCACGCGAGGCGAGCCCGGGTTCTCGCGCCGCAGACCCCGAGCCATGAACCCATCTTGCAACAGTGGCTCGTGCATCGGGGATGATGAGGCGGTGAGTCCTGCAACCGCTACCCGTAGCTCTGAGGCATCCCTCGACGCCGTACTGCGCGACGGCGAGCCGACGGCACGTGCCGCGGCCGTGCAACTGGGTGGGGACACCGTCGGTGACCACCTCGGCGTCGTGGCGGAGGCGGAGGCAGATCGGGTCCTCACCCACCGATTCGCCAGCCTCGCCCGTGGTTACCGCGGTTGGCAGTGGTCGGTCACGCTGGCCCGTGCCCCGCGCAGCAAGAAGATCACCGTTGACGAGGTGGTGCTGCTGCCCGGGGACGGCGCGCTGCTGGCACCGGCCTGGGTGCCGTGGAGTGAGCGGATCCTGCCCGGGGACCTCAGCGTCTCTGACGTCTTGCCCACGGCAGCCGATGACATCCGGCTCGTGCCCAGCTACCTGGGCAGCGACGACCCGGCCGCGCAGGATCCCGGCGTCGAACCGATCCGGTTCGAACTCGGCGTCGGGCGGGTTCGGGTGCTGTCTCGGGACGGTCGTACCGAGGCTGCGCAGCGCTGGCACACCGGCGCGCACGGACCGGCGACGCCGATGGCACGGCATGCTCCGGGCGAGTGCGCCTCCTGCGGGTTCTTCCTGCCGATCACCGGGTCGATGCGCCAACTGTTCGGAGCCTGCGCCAATGTCATGGCGCCGGCCGACGGTCAGGTCGTGAGCGCGGACTTCGGCTGCGGCGCGCACTCCGAAGCCGTGGTCGAACCCGCCCCGCCCGAGGTCGGACCCTCTTACAACACTGCCGACTTCGACATCCTGCCGGTCGACTGAGCCGTTGCGCTCGACTGGGGTCTCGGGGGAAACGCACTTTCTCCGGAGAATGTGCTCCTCTGCTGGCCGCCTGACGTTACTTTCTCCGGAGAATGTGCGGGATTGGGCTGACGCTCAGCGCCTCGGCGAGCACCGTCGCGCACTGGCCGATCGTGGGACGCTGCGCCGGATCGATGCGGAGGCTGGCGTCGATCAGCTGCACCACCGTGGGTGGGACCTTGCGCCGGGTCTTGAGCTGGGCAGGAACAGCGATGAGGTGTGCCAGACGCTGACCGGTGCGAGTTGACGTGCCGCCCTCATGGGGCACCGCAGGCTCACCGACGATGGACTCGTAGAGCACGCCCCCGATTCCCCAGACATCCGTAGCCGGACCGAGCTGCTGTCCGAGGTTCTGTTCGGGGGCGAGGTACCCGCGGGTGCCGGCTCCGGGCACACCTTTTCCTGGTCTCCGGGCGATGGACAGGTCGATCAGTTTGGCCCGGCCGGCGTCGGCCACCACGTTGGATGGCTTCAGGTCCAGATGCAGCCAACCCTTGCTGTGCAGGTAGCCGACCGCGGAGGTGAGGTGCAGCCCCAGGTGCAGCACGTCGAGGATCGGCAACCGCTCGTGTTCGTCCAGCAGCGCGCTCAGGGTGAAACCGGAGATGGTCTCCAGGACCAGGACCGGTGAGGGGCCGGGGATGGTCTCGTACCACCGCACGATGTGTGGGTGGTCGAGAGTCCTGAGCACCCGGCCCTCGGCACGCAACTGCCGGGCGCCCTTCAGATCATCGACGTGATCGGGCCGCAGCGCCTTGGCGACGACCCGGCAGCCGCGCTGCTCGCTCCAGGCGTCGTAGGCGTTGATCCGGTGCCCCTCGTGCAGCAGCGCCAGGGTGATCACGCCGGGGGCGAGTTCGTGGTACGGCGGATGCGCCACCACCGGCGCCGGGACCGACGTCATGCGCCGGTCCGCAGCGCAGCGTCGGCGTCGGCGTCAGCACCGGCACCGGCTGACCGGCTGACCCGGCTGCCATTGACCAGCCCGCCGTCGACCAGCCCGCCGTTACTGTGCCCGCCGCCGATTCGCCCGCCTTCGATATACCGGGTGCGATGGGCCAGCGCGGCTATCTCAGGGTCATGAGTGATCAGCACCACGGTGCGACCGGCCAGCAGTCGGGGCAGTACCCGACCCGCGGTGGCCGAGTCCAGGCCGTTGGTCGGCTCGTCCAGGATCAGTACCGCAGAGTCGCGCAGCAAGGTACGGGCCAGCGCGATGCGCTGGCGTTGCCCGCCGGATAGGGATCGGCCCTTCTGACCAACTCGGGCATCGAGGCCATCAGGGAGTGCGTGCACAAAGTCGAGGGCGTCGACTTGTCCTAACGCCCAAGTCATCTCCACATCGGTGGCCGTGGGCCGTCCGAGCAACAGGTTGTCCCGGATGCTGGCATCGAAGACGAGCGTCTCCTGCAGAACGACACTGATCGCGTCGCGAACCGTACTCAATCGAAGGTCACGCAGGTCGTGACCGTCCAGGCGGACGGCACCGGCGTCGGGATCGAGCAGCCGGGACAGCAGCTTGGCGACGGTGGACTTGCCCATGCCGCTCGGTCCGAGCAGCGCCACCACCTCGCCGGGATGGACTCGCAGATCGGCATTGCTCAGCGTCGGGGCTGGAGCCTCGGGATAGTGATAGCTGATCGACTCAAGGTCGAGCCGCCCTCGGACCCGGTGCAGGCCACGAGCGCCGGGCCGCTCGGTGATACCGGCCGGAGTGTTCAAGAGCTCGAGTACCCGCTCGGCCCCGGCGGAGGCGGAGAAGATCAGGCCGGCGATATCGCCGAGTTCCTGCACGGGGCGGTACAGCATGCCCAAATAGGCCAAGAAGGCCAGCAACCCCCCGAGGGTCAGCCGTCCGTCGGCCATTGCCCAGGCACCCAGGAGGATGGCGGCGAGCATGCCGGCGAGTTCGAAGAGATGGACCACGACGGGGTAGAGGCCACGCAGTTTGGCGGCGGCCAGTTCTGCCTCGTACACGTCATCGGCCTGGGAGCGGAACCGATCGGCCTCCTGGGCCTGCAGTCCGTGACTCTGGACCAGGGCGGCCGAGGACAGTGACTCCTCGGCGATCGAGGACAACGAACCGGTACGCCGGCGCTTCTCTCTTGATGCCCGCTTCAGCCGCCCGGCGTAGAAGCGTGCAGCGCCCCCGAACAGCGGGGCGAGCACCAGTGAGGCGAGGGCAAGCTGCCAGTCCAGCAGCAGCAGAGCGCCGATGAAGAAGACCAGTTGGAAGACAGCGGATACCACGCTGGTCAGGCCGCTGACGAACAGCGATTCGATCGCAGCGACATCTCCGCTCAGCCGCGAGACGAGGTCGCCGAGGTGCCGACGGTCCAAGGTCGGCAGCGAGAGCCGATGAAGGTGCGCGAACAGCCGTGAACGCAGCCGTACGAGGAACTTTCCACCGACCCGGGCTGCGACATACTCGTCGGTGTAGGACAGTCCGCCCGAGCAGAGGTTCAACCCGAGATAGGCCAGGGCCAACCAACCCAGCGGCCCGAGCACCTGGGGAACCAGCACATTGTCGACCAGGATCTGAAAGAGCCAGACCTCGATGGTCATGATGGCCGGCAGCGCAGCTACCGCAGCCAGGCCGAGGAGCAGAAGCCAACGATCAGCCCGAAGATCGGGCCAGAAGCGACGGATGATCGTGTGGATCGGTACGGGCGGAGCGGCGGCGACGAGCCCCTTGTTTTCGCTCAGCGGCGCCAGTGCCCGGCAGAGCGCACCGAGTAGGGGTGTGCCGAAGGGCCCCCGTCGCGATGGCTGGCCGGTTTTGCTGGCGGCGAGCCGGGAGCGTCGGGGGCCCTTCGGGGTGCGCACGGATGGATCAGTCCCTCGTGGTCCGACGACGACGACGACGGCGCCGACGGCGGGTAGTCGTGTCCCGGTCGGTGCTTGTCGCGGCGGGGGTAACAGCGGCGAAGATGCCGGAGCGTGCCATGACTGCCTCCTACTTGTGTGCCGGACCGGTTGTCCGGCTGGTGAGAACTACTTTGGCCGGCAGACATGACAAGAGCATGAGTTGAAGGTGAGAGCACCCTTATCTCTGGGCGTGGGGGTTGGGTGTCTATATAGGACTGTCCACAGTGCTTCGCGGGGTCACTGGTCCTTGCGTCTGTCGGGCAGACGCGCCTTGCCTTGCCAGACAGCGATTCCCAATCCCCAGAGCCCGACCAGGAAAGCGGACAAGAAGGACCACAACCAGATCATCGCGTCGGCCCGGCGCAGGGCAGGAATGAAGAACAACAGCACCAGAAAGCCGATCAGGGACAGCGCGGTTCCGGCCAGCGCCACCCGTACGGTGTTGATCTCCCGAGGCGGGGGCGCGGGGCGCAGCGCGGGACTCACAGGCGCCACCCTAGGTGCCGTGCAGTTGGCTCTTGACGCAGCTGGGGTGTGCCACGATGCTCGCTGCTCAGCCACCATCCCTCCGCGGCAGTCATGCTCTCTGCCGTCGTTACTCAAGCCGAGGTTCCCGTTGTCCGTTCGCCACATTGCAGCCTCCACTCCGCCGTCCGGTCGGCCTCCCAGAAAGGATGCGGTGAGCGAGTCGGCCGGGGCGCAGGGCGCCCCGGGTGCCGGATTGGATCCGGCCGCCAACGACGCCGTTGGTCCGGACACCGACGACGCCGATGCGCTGGACCAGGACGACGTGGACGACGACGTCCTGGTCGACGACGTCGACGACGACGACGTGGACGACGACTTGGACGACGACGACGACGTGGCCGACGATGCTGACCTGGACGATGCTGACCTGGACGATGCTGACCTGGATGACGACGAGGTCGAGGTCCAAGCCGATGCCGTCGAGAGTGTGCGCGATGGAACCGAGAGTGATGCTGACGGCGACATAGACGCGGGCGTGGCTGCAGTCGCCCCACGACGGCGACGTCCTCGGGTGCGCCTGCCACGGGGCTCGACAGCGGTCGCCGATCCGGCGCCGGTGAGCACCAGGACCGGTCCGCGGGTCAACACCGGTCCGGCGATCAAGCCCAAGAGCGGGTTGGACGCCTACTTCGAGGTGAGCCAGCGGCGTTCGACGTACGGGCGCGAGGTCCGCGGCGGCTTCGTCACGTTCTTCACGATGGCCTACATCCTCGTCCTGAACCCGATCATCCTCAGCGGCGCCGACGTAGACGGCACCACGTTGCCCTTTGCCGCGGTCGCGGCAACGACGGCCATGGTCGCCGCCGTCGTCACGATCCTGATGGGGATAATCGGTCGCTATCCGTTCGCGCTGGCCACCGGTCTGGGGCTGAACGCACTGGTCGCCGTACTTGCCGCCACCCAGCTCTCCTGGCCCGAGATCATGGGGCTGGTCGTCTTGGAGGGCCTCCTGATCGCGATCCTGGTGGTCACCGGTCTACGTACCGCGATTTTCTTCGCCATCCCGCAACAGCTCAAGATTGCCATCAGTGTCGGCATCGGGCTGTTCCTGACGCTGATCGGGTTGGTCGATGCCGGGTTCGTCAAGCGCGTCCCGGATGCTGCCAACACCGTGGTGCCGGTCCAGTTGGGCAACGGCTTCAACCTCGATGGCTGGCCGGTGCTGGTCTTCGCTGTAGGCGTCCTGATCATGTCCGTACTGGTCGTCCGCAAGGTGCGTGGCGGAATCCTGATCGGCATCGTCGTCACCACGATCCTGGCGATCATCGTGGAGGCGATCGCCAAGGTCGGGCCGGCTTTCAGCCCGGACGGGGTCAACCCCAACGGCTGGCAGCTCACAGTTCCGGCTCTGCCCGACAGCCTGGTCGCCACACCGGACCTGTCGATCGTCGGCAACTTCTCGCTGTTCGGCGGATTCGAGCGGATCGGTGTGCTTGCTGCGCTGCTCATCGTGTTCACCCTGATGCTGGCCGACTTCTTCGACACCATGGGAACGGCCGTCGCCGTCGGCGCCGAGGGCAAACTCCTGGACAAGCAGGGCAACCTGCCCGGGGCGACCCGAGTCCTGTTCGTGGACTCGGTGGCTGCCGCTGCCGGCGGCGCGGCCAGCGTCTCCTCGAACACGACCTACATCGAGTCCGCCGCCGGAGTCGCCGACGGAGCGCGGACGGGCCTGGCCAGTGTGGTCACCGGCGGCCTGTTCCTGGTCGCGATGTTCCTGTCACCACTGGTCAGCATCGTCCCCTCCGAAGCGGCCACCCCGGCGCTGATCGTCGTCGGCGCACTGCTGGTCAGCCAGATCCGCAACCTCGAGTTCGACGACCTGTCGCTGGTCATCCCGGCCTTCTTGACGATGGCGTTGATGCCGTTCACTTTCTCGATCACCAACGGCATCGGGGCCGGCTTCATCAGCTTCGTCGTGCTGCGCTTGGCCAAGGGCCGGAGCAAGGACATCCACCCGCTGATGTGGATCTCGGCCATTCTGTTCGCGATCTACTTCTTCATCGAACCGATTCAGCAACTCATCGGCTAGCCGCGAGGTCGGGTGTACGCACGGCGGTGCCGTTCGATCGTAAGGTAAGCTAACGATCGTAATGGGACGAACCACACTCGATACTGCTGCCCTGGCGCATGACCTGCGCCTGGCCGTGATGCGGCTGTCCCGCCGGTTGCGCAGTCAGCGGGCTGACACCTCGCTCACCCTCACCCAACTTGCCGCGTTGTCCACCCTGCGCGCCAAAGGCCCGCTGACCCCGGGTGAACTGGCCGCCTGTGAACGCGTGCAGCCGCCGTCGATGACCCGCGTGCTGGCCACCCTCGAGGGATCCGGCCTGGTCGTCAAGACCAGGCACGCGACCGACGGCCGGCAGCTGATCGTGCAGGTCACCGACCGGGCTATCAAGCTGCTCGATGACGAGATCCGGATGCGGGAGGCCTGGCTCGCCCAGCGACTGAACGATCTTTCCCCGGCCGAACGAGACGAACTGCGCCGGGCCAGCGCCATCATCGAAAGGTTGCTACAGCCTTGACCACGACGGTGATCCCGCCCCCGCCCCTGGCAGCGCCGGCACCGGCGCCGGCCACCGGGGCCTTCCGGTCGCTGCGGGTCAGGAACTTCCGGCTGTACGCCGGCGCCAACCTGGTCAACAACACCGGCACCTGGATGCAGCGCATCGCCCAGGACTGGCTGGTCCTGCAACTGTCGGACAGCGGCTTGGCGTTGGGCGTCGTGACCGCACTGCAGTTCGCACCGATCCTGGTGCTGAGTCTGTACGGCGGCATGCTCGCCGACCGCTATGACAAGCGCCGGTTGATGATGCTCACCCAGGCGACCATGGGTCTGGCGGCGCTGGTACTGGGGCTGCTCGTGGTGACCGACCGGGTTGCGCTCTGGCATGTCTTCGTGATCGCCGGGGCACTCGGGGTGGCCGCGGCGATGGACATGCCGATCCGGCAGTCCTTTGTCTCCGAGATCGTCGGCACGGACAACCTGGCAAACGCGGTCAGCCTGAACTCCGCGATCTTCAATGCAGCGCGGCTCATCGGCCCCGCCATCGCCGGGCTCATGATCGCGGCCGCCGGCGACGACACCGGGCCGGTGTTCCTGCTCAACGCCGGAACGTACGTGGTGACGATCCTGGCCCTGCGGTTCATGCGTACGGCGGACCTGTCTGCCTCACCCGAGGTCCCTCGTGGACGTGGGCAACTGCGGGCGGCGCTGACGTACGTGAACCGCCACTCCGACATCAAGGCAGCCATGCTCCTGGTGTTCGTCGTGGGCACGTTCGGCCTGAACTTCCAGATCACGATGGCGCTGATGGTGACCGATGTCTTCGGCCAGGGAGCCGAGGCCTTCGGGTTGCTGTCCACGGCCTTCGCCGTCGGGTCGCTGACTGGCGCCCTGCTGTCGACCCGACGGGTCGGGCGCCCCCGGCAGCGCACGCTCTACATCGCCGCGCTGGTTTTCGGGCTGTTCGAGGTGGCCTCGGGGCTGATGCCGGTCTACTTGGCTTTTGCCGTCGTACTGGTGCCGACCGGAGCCGCCGCCCTCACGTTCATGGTGGCGGCGAACTCGTTCGTACAGCTGGGTATCGACCCGACGATGCGGGGCCGCGTGATGGCGCTGTACTTCATGGCTTTCATGGGAGGTACGCCAGTGGGCGCGCCGGTCGTGGGCTGGATGGGGGAGAACCTCGGTGCACCCGTGGCACTGATCGCCGGAGGCGCCATCGTCGCCGTGGCCGCCGTCCTCCTCGGGTTTCTCGGTATTCGACAACGTGGCCTTCGTGTGCACGCCCATATGTTTCCTCGGCTCAATCTCAGCCTCGAGACGCAGGCGCGATCGACTCCCTGAGTCGGGTTCCAGCTAGCTCCAAGGCCCCCGGCCAGGGCCGGTCTTTCATCACCATCTGGAGTCACCGGCACACATGCCGTAGGAAATTGGCGCCCGGGCCGCGTCGATCGGCGCTGGCTCAGGCTTTAGCATTAGCCGTCCGTTCCCGTAGCTCTGTAAGGGTTTCTCGCTGCATGTCCGCTATTGATCACTTTGCCTTCGGCCTCCTGACGCCGCTGCTCGCCTACTCGATGTCCAGCGCTGGCTCGTTGCTCGGCCTCCAGTGCACCGCCAGAGCCCGAGGCACCAGTGGGCAATCCCGAGCCCTGTGGCTGTTGCTGGCGGCGGTGTCCATCGGCGGCACCGGAATCTGGGTGATGCACTTCATCGCGATGCTGGGGTTCCGCGTCGAAGGCTTGGAGATCAAATACGAGGTCGGTCTGACGCTGCTGAGCATGCTGATCGCGATCGTCGTCGTCGGCGTCGGGCTCTTCATCGTCGGGTTCGGCGGGGTCCGGCGTAGCGCGCTGATCGCAGGCGGCGTCATCACCGGCCTCGGGGTGGCCAGCATGCACTACATGGGCATGGGCGCAATGGCGATGGCAGGCCACGTCGACTACGACGCCCTCCTGGTCGCCGCCTCGGTGCTGATCGCGGTCGTGGCGGCGACCGTGGCTCTCTGGTTCACCCTGCGGGTCAAGGGCCATCTGTTCACCGCCGCAGCGGCCCTGGTCATGGGTGTGGCGATCAGCGGCATGCATTACACCGGAATGGCGGCCATGGAGGTGCGTGGCGATCCAGACTCGGCTACGCCTGCCGGGGCAAGCGCCTTTGACTTCCTGCTGCCGCTCATCGTGGGCATCAGCCTGCTGGCGGTCATCATGCTAGTGATCATCGGGCTCTCGCCCACCGAGGACGAGTTGAACCTCGAGCAGGAGTTCAATCGGTCCTTGCAGCACACCTCCGCGGGCGCCGGCTCGGAGTCCGGACCGTCATCTGGCCAGTCCGGCCAGGAGGGCCGGGACGGTTATTGGCTACGCGGGCAGGGCCCGAACTAGGACTCGAACGCGCGCCAGGTCGCCGACGCCGGTCAGCAGGGCAGCCCGGACCGGGCCGCACCGGGGCCGGGGCCCGGGCGTGTCAATGCGCGGCCGGGGCCGGCCGGGTGTTGTGGGTGGCCAGCTCGCCGTCGCGCATGGCGAGCACCGTGTTGGCGCGTTCCCACACCACGGGATTGTGGGTGGCGATCAGGCAGGCGCAACCTTGGGCTGCCAGCCGGGTGAACGCCGCGAACAGGACATCGGACCAGCCGGCGTCCTGGTGCGCGGAGGGTTCGTCGGCCAGGACCACCATGGGCTTCAGGAGCAGCGCGCGGGCCACCGCCGTACGCTGCTGTTCTCCGAGGGAGACCTGATCGGGATACCGGGCGGCCAGATGGTCGATTCCGAAGTCGGCCATCAGGCCGGCCGCCGGTTCGATCATCGGTTGCACGCCGCCGGACAGTCGGGCCGGCATCAGCACGTTGTCCAGGATGGTGAGTTCCTCGAGCAGGCCGAGGGCCTGCGGTACGAGCGCGACCCGGCCCCACGGCAGGTTCTCGGGTTTGCTGGCTCCGAGCGTCTCGTCGAGGATGAGTTCGCCGGCCTCGACCTGTTCCCAGCCGCACAGGACGTTGAGCAGCGTGCTCTTACCGGACCCGGACGGGCCGATCAGCGCGACGACCTGTCCCCGGTTGATCGACAGGTCCACGCCGCGAAGGGCATGGACGGTTTCGGCGCCGCGCCGGAAGGACTTGACCAGCCCCGTCGCGGTGATCAGCGCGCCATGCCGGCTCATCGTCGATCTCGGTTCATGTGCTTTCCTCCACCCGGCCGTGGTCCAGGCGCAGCAGGTGGTCTGCGATCTCGACCACGCGGGGGTCATGCGAGGAGATCACGAACGCCACGCCTTCGGCCCGCAGATCCCGGAACGCCTCCAGGACCCGATCGGCCGCGGCAGAATCCAGTTCGGCGGTTGGTTCGTCGGCGATCACGATGGCCGGGTGTCCGATCACCGCGCAGGCTACGGCCAACCGCTGCTGCTCTCCACCGGAGAGTTGATGCGGCGTGTGACGTAACCGGTGGTCGAGCCCGAGGACCACTAGCAGTCGTTCGATCTCGTCCGTAGCGGTCCGGATGCCCCGCAACCGGGAGGCCAGCTTCACCTGTTCGCGGGCCGGCAGGTAGTCCAGCAGATTGTCGATCGGGTTCTGGAACATGTAGGACACCGAGGAGCGTCGAAGGGCTCGCCGCTGCCGGATCCGTAACGAGGCGACGTCGCGGCCCTCGACCAGGACCGAGCCCGAGGTCGGCCGGTCCACGCAGGCCAGAATTCTCAGCAACGATGACTTGCCCGAGCCGGAAGGTCCGGCGATGGCGGTGATCCGGCCGCGCGGGAAGTTCTTGGACACGTCGACGAGCGCATCCACCCGTTCGGTGGCGGTGCGGTAGACCTTGCCGACCCCGACGACCGACGCAGCCGCCGTACGAGCCGGATCGGCGACCAGGATGCTGGCTGCCGCGCTGGCCGCACTGTCTCTGGCACCGTCAGCAGCGTTGTCGAAAGACGAGTCACCCCAGTGGAATTCCCAGGACGAGTCCGATGGCCGGTTATCCGCCAAGACGTAGCACCTCCGCAGGGTTGACCCGATCGGATCGACGCTGGGCGTACACAGCGGTCAGGAAGGCCACCACGATCGCGGCTACGGCGATGGCTGCCAGCGTGATCCAGGGGATGGCCAGCAGCGGACTGGGCTCTCGGATCGGGTCCACATCCAGCCGCCGGTAGGCCATGGTGCAGGCCGCGGCCGCCAGGCCCACGCCGACGATCCCGGCCACGGCCAGGACGCTGCCCAGTTCGGCCAGCAGCGACCGGAAGTGCGTCCACCGGGTCAGGCCCATCCGTCGGGCCATCGCATAGGAGGCCGTGCGCTTGCGCTGCCGGGTCTCGAGGTAGAGCAGCAGTCCGCCGATCGCGATCACCCCGACAAAGGCGGCCAGTGCCTGGAGGTACCCGAACGTCCAGGAAACACCCAGGAAGTTGGCCAGCTCGAAGACCTCCGTGGTGGTGAACACCCGGAACAGCCGCGCGTCCTGCTCGCGGATCTCGGCGGCGGCCGGCTCTGGATCACCGTTGGTCCAGATCTCGTACCGCAGGTTGGCCGACTGCGGCACCTCGGCGCCGACCAGTCGGTCATCGAGCAGGATCAGCGGCTCGGCCGTACGCCGCCCGGGCAGTACGTCGGCCACCGCGACGACCTCTGCTTCCAAGGTCAACGCCAGGCTGTTGCCGCCGAGATCCAGCCGGATCGGGCCCAGCGGGATACCGCCGGCCGCGATCACCGGGACCCGGTCACCGTCGACGTCGACCAGCAGGGCCAGCAGCTCCTCGAGGTTCTGCCCGGCGAAGCTGTCCTCCCAATAGGCCTCGCTGGCGAAGTCGTCCGGGTCGACGCCCAGCGCCGTTGCCTCGGCGCCGTCGAGGAAGGCATCCTGATACCGCGCCACCAGCGTCCCGGCGGCGTCCACGGCGGGCGTGGCTTCGAGGGCACCGAAGCTGGTCACCGCCCGCTCCGCCCCGACGGCCGTCAGCGCCTTGCTGTCGACGGTCCGCTGGCTGGAGGCGGTCAGGGTCGCGGAGTAGGTCAGGACGGCGATCGGCAGGCACAGTGCAGCCAGCAGGCTGGCGCTCACGACCCGATTCGCGGTCAACTGATTGACCGCGACAAAGGCGGCGGGCGACCAGCCCTGAGCCCTGCGCCGCAAAGCCGGCAGGACCAACATGATCAGCCGTACGACCAGCACTGCGGCACCGGCCAGGAACAGCAGCGGGAAGGAGACCAGCAGGCCGTTGACCTGGGCGACCGTGCCGTCGAAGAGGACAGCGTCCTGGCTCTGGAGTTGCCACCACAGGTACCCGGCCGTACCGAGCAGGAGCAGCTCGTACGGAAGCAGGCTCAGCCAGGACCGCTTGTGCCCGATCGGCTTCTCGGTGAAGTTCCGGGACCGGATCCCGGCCACCGCCGAGAGCAGGATCAGGCCGATCACGAAGCCGGCGATCGTGGTCAGGATGGCGCTACGCAGTGCGTCCGGATCGAGATCGTCGGCCGGCCCGGCTAGAGCGATCAGCCCCCGTGCGAGGTAGTAGCCGGCCACCGTTCCCAGGGCCGCTGGGATGACCAGTTCGAGTGCGGCCTTGACCGCGAGCGCGCCGGGGCCTACTCCGCGGGAGGACAGCAGGCGGACCTCGCGCAGCCGCCGGTCGGCCCAGTAGCTGCCGGCGGCCATGACCAGGAGCATCGCCAGAATCGTGCCGGCCACAGCGGTCGGGATGACCGGCCCGCGCAGCCCGTTCTCCAGGCGCTGGGAGCGATCCAGCAGCATGCCCAGTTCTTCGCTCTGGAAGCTGTCCTCGCGGAAATCACCCGGTCGAGTGAGATCACCGGAGATGCTTCTTGCCTCAAGGAACGCGGTGTCCTGCCTGGCCACGTTCGCTGCCGCCGACGTGCGGGTGACGCTGTCCGGATCAACTGGGACCTCCCACATCCGAAGGGCGGTCTCATCGAAGGCCCCGAAGCCGCCTTGGGAGTTCGCTTGGTTGTCGTGTGCCGTGGCCAGGGCGTAGAACGTCGCCTCGTCCGTGGCGATCACGATGTCGGCCGGCGGGGTGTTGGCGTTGGTCTCGTTGTTGAACAACGCTGAGTAGGAGCACCAGAAATCCCGTACCGGCTCGTCGTAGAGGTTCTGGTAGACGCCGACCACCAGCACACTTGCCCCCGCGACGGCCACCGAGTCGCCTACCCCGACGCGCGCGTAGTCCGCGACGAATGATGGGAGGTAGACCCCAGCCCCGGGCCTGGAGTCCAGCACCGTGATCTCATCCACAGCCCCGGGCCGGTAGAACGGCCGTACGACGCGCTCCTGTCCGGTTTGGCGTAACAGCGACGAGGCGCCGATGAAGACTGGGTTGCTGTCCATTCCCTGCCCGGCCAGGGCTTCGGGATAAGCCCGATCTGTTTGCGGAGTGAACGCAGGCCGGACGTCGGCCTCGTTCTCCGGCCGAAAGAAGGGCCCGAGATAGGTCTGCGTCCCGATCATCGGGTACGCCGCGTTGTCGCACCGGTCGTTGATTTGCTGCTGCAAGGAGGCCGAACTCGCCGAGGAGAGGAACAGGGCCGCCGAGGCCGCCGCGCAGGCGAGGATGGCTGCGGCCACGGCCACGGCGAAGAAGGCCCCTGGCTGGCGCAGCCCGAGCATCGGTGCACGGATCCAGGGTGGGAGCAGCAACAGGCCGCGCGCCGTACGTGGTGGTCTGCTGTCCTTGTCGCCCCCGTCAGTGGCCGGCGATGGTGGGGCCGGGGCATGTTTCTCGCTGGTCGTTCCCGGTTCGTGGACTCGGTCCTCGACGATGGACGGCAAACGGCCACCTCCGGTGTGCTCAACGCTGCCCTGGTCCCGCCCTCGTCGCCGGACCCGCCCAGTTTGAAAGAGGATACGGCCGAGGCACCGGCTCGGTGCCCGCTATGTGATCAAGCTGTGATCTCGATCCGCTCCTGCGGGTACGGCGCTCGGATCGCGGCCGGCGCGGACGCGGCAGCGAGGTACAGCGTGCCTGGCCCGCGGTCGCGCCTCGTCAGGCGAGGCAGGGGCAGGCTGCTCACCTCAACCGAGGCAGGATGACCGATGTGGCGGCGCCGATCGAGATTCGCGATTCGGCTGATGCTCGACTGGGCGACTTCCGCGACCTGGCATCTGCCGACCGTCGACCCGATCGACCCGGCGGCCGGGGTCTGGTGATCGCCGAAGGGGTCCCGGTCGTGCAGCGCCTGCTTGCCTCGCCGTACCAGCTCCGCGCAGTCCTCGGCGTGACGTCGCGGATCGAAGCCCTGGCCACCGAACTGCGTGACCTTGCGGCACCGGTGTACGTCGCCTCGGCCGAGGTGATGGCGCACGCGGTGGGATTTCATCTCAACCGGGGAGTTCTGGCCAGCGCGGATCGGCTGCCGACTCAGCCCGTCGAGACGTTGATCGAGTCGGCGAAGCGGATCGCTGTGCTCGAGGGTGTCAACGATCACGAGAATCTCGGGTCGATCTTCCGAAACGCAGCCGCGTTCGGGCTTGACGCGGTGCTGCTCGCGCCGGGTTGCGCCGATCCGCTGTATCGGCGCGCGGTACGTGTCTCGATGGGCCACGTGCTCGCGGTGCCGTTCACCGAACTGGCGGCCTCGTCCCGGTCCGCGGCCTCGCCCCGGTTCGCCAGCTGGCCGGGGGCGATCGCGGAACTGCACGCCGCCGGGTTCGCGGTGCTGGCGATGACGCCGGGCCCCGGCTCAGTGGCGCTGGGTGAGCTCGACCCCGCGCAGCATTCGCGTACGGCCGTGCTGGTGGGCGCCGAGGGGTCCGGGTTGAGTCAGGAGGCGCTGGATGCGGCCGACATGCGGGTACGGATCCCGATCCGCGCCGGAGTGGACTCGATCAATGTGGCCACCGCAGCGGCGATCGCCTTCGCCCACCTCGCCGCGCACCAATGAGCCCAACTTCATCGGACTGAAGGACGCCTTCTACCAATAGGTTTGATACAGGGCGCCCTTCACTCCATAAGGACTGGGCTGTGGTGATCAGGTGGGGTTGGTCAGGCTGAGCTTGCCGAGCAGTTCTTGGGCGGCTTGGGCGTGGCTGGGCACGCACATCACGTCGTAGGTGCTGGCCACTACCTGGCTGGTCGAGGTGAAGTCCCGCTTGCCCCGGGTGGCGGCGTACCCGATCAACCCGAAGATGAGCCCGAAGACCGCCCCGTAGAACAGGCCGAAGAGCGCCAGCGTGAACAGCTCCCGGTTACCGGGTGCGAATAGACCCAGCAGCAGGCCGACGAACAGGCCGAACCAGGCACCGCTGGCCGCCCCGGCCAGGGCAGCGCGAGCCCAGGTCAACCGACCGGTGATCTGCTCCACCATGCGCAGTTCTGAGCCGATGATGGTCGTGTTCTCCACGGGGAACTTGTTGTCCGACAGGTAGTCCACGGCGCGCTGGGCCTCGGCGTAACTCCCATAGGTTCCGATTCGCATTCCGTCTTTGGGCATGTACACAGACGCTGCCATCTGACCTCCTGGTGAGTAGGGATCAGTCTCCCACGGGCCAAACGAGCTCAGCGACTCAGGCGAGACTGTCCCGCCAGGCGGTGTGCAGGTCGGCGAAGCGTCCGGAGCCGGCCAGCAGATCGTACGGCGAACCGTCCTCGATCAGCCGCCCGGCGTCCATGACCAGGACCCGGTCTGCGATCTCCACTGTGGACAGTCGATGGGCGATGATGATGGCTGTACGGTCGGCCAGGATCGTGCCCAGGGCGCGCTGGACCAGCCGCTCGCTGGGTACGTCGAGCGAGCTGGTCGCCTCGTCGAGGATCAGCACCGCCGGATCGGCCAGGAAGGCGCGCGCGAAGGAGACCAACTGGCGCTGCCCGGCCGAGAGCCGACCGCCACGCTTGCGTACGTCGGTGTCGTAGCCCTCTGGCAGTCTCTGGATGAACTCGTCGGCCCCGATGGCGCGTGCCGCGTGTTCGACCTCGGCGCGGGATGCCCCTGGGCGACCGAAGCCGATGTTGTCGGCCACCGAGCCGGAGAACAGGAAGCTCTCCTGGGTCACCATCACCACGGCCCGACGCAGATCTTCGTCGGACAGCCGTCGCAGATCCACCCCGTCGAGAGACACGCTGCCCTCACGCGGATCGTAGAACCGACCCGCCAAGCGGGCCAGCGTCGACTTCCCGGCGCCGGTGGCCCCGACCAGGGCGATTGTCTGGCCCTGCGGGATGTGCAGGTCGAGCTGTGGCAGCACGATCGCGTCGCCGTACCCGAACTGCACGCCGTCGAAGCGCACGTCGCCGTGCGCTTGCTCCAGCGGCTCCGGGTCCTGCGCGGGGGCCACACTCGACTGCTCTTCCAGGACGCCGGACAGTTTCTCCAGCGCCGCTACCGCGGACTGGTAGGAGTTGTAGAACATCGCCAGATCCGACATCGGGTCGAAGAAGCGGCGGATGTAGAGCAGGAATGCGGTCAGCACCCCGATCTTCAGGTCTCCGTCCATCACTCGGATGGCGCCGTACATCAGCACTCCGACGGTCACCAGGTTGCCGATCAGCTGGACCCCCGGCACGAAGATCGACATCAGCCAGAAGGCCCGGTCCTGGGCTTTGCGGTTGTCCTCGTTCAGCGTGCGGAAGATCTCGGTGTCCCGCGGCTCTCGGCGGAAGGCGTGCACTGCCCGGATCCCGCCCAGTGACTCGACGAACTGGACGATGACCATCGCGACCGTCTCGCGGGTACGCCGGTAGGCCTTGGCCGAGTTCTTCTGGAACCAGCGTCCCAGCAGCAACAGCAACGGGAAGGCCAGCATCGTGACCAGGCCCAACGGTGGATCGAGGACGATCAGCACGATGCCGATCGTCATGATCGAGAACAGCGCGGTGAGCAAACCGTCCAAGCCCTCGTCGAGCAACTCATTGAGCGCGTCGACGTCAGAGGTCAACCGGGAGATGACCCGGCCGGAGGTATACCGCTCGTGAAAGGCGAGGGGCAGGCGCTGCACATGGCTGAACACCCTGCGGCGCAAGGTGAGCAGCATGTCCTGGCCGATCGCCCCGGTGCGCTGCAGAAAGGCGTACCGCAGGATCGCATCGGTTCCGGCCGCAAGCAACATTGCCGACCCGATCCAGATCAGCGGTGCCACGCTTCCGTCGTCCATCAGTGCCGGGAGCGCGTTGTCGATGCCCAGACCGACCAGCCAGGGCCCGGCCAGCCAGGCGAGATTCTGCACGAGAATGACCAGCAGCAGCCAGCGCACCTGCCGCCGGTGCGGACGGACCAACTCGCCGAGCAACCGTCGGGACCGGGCCCGCAGGAAGACGCCGGCCGCCGACGGCAGATCGTCGACATCTTCGGTGGCGATGCCCCGCCAGTCCCGTTCCGCCGCAGGGTCTTCGGGCGCGCCAGCGTCGGGTCTGCTGTTCTGATCCGTGGTTGTCATCGACCGACCCCCTCGTCCTGCATCTGCCGGCTGCCACCGTCGGCTGCTTCGTCGCTGTCATCCTCGCCGTTGTCGTCACAGTCGGCGCCCTCGTCATCGGTCTGGGCAGACAGGATCGAGCGGTAGGCCGGCACGGTCGCGAGCAGGTCGGAGTGCCGGCCGACATGGGTGATCGTCCCGCCGTCCAGCAGGGCCACCCGATCTGCCAAGAGCACCGTCGAGGGACGATGGGCCACGACCAGGGCGGTGGTACCCACCAGGACTCGGCGCAGGGCCTCCTCGACGAGAGACTCGGTGTGCACGTCCAATGCCGACAGCGGATCGTCGAGCACCAGGACGGTGGGGCGGCCGAGCACAGCCCTGGCCAGGGCCAGGCGTTGACGCTGTCCTCCGGACAGGCTCATCCCTTGCTCACCCAACCGGGTGTCCAGACCCCACGGCAGGTCGTACACGAAGGTGGCCTGGGCGATCTCGATCGCCTCGGCGACCTCGTCGTCTGTGGCCTCGGGGCGGCCTAGGGTGAGGTTCTCCCGGGCGCTCATCGAGAACAGCGTGGCGTCTTCGAACGCGGTGGCGACCTGGCTACGCAGTTGACTCACCGGGAGGTCGCGGATGTCGACCCCGTCGATCGTGATCCGGCCGGAGGTCACGTCGTACAGCCTCGGGACGAGGGCGGTCAGTGTGGTCTTGCCCGAGCCGGTCGCGCCGACCAGGGCGACGGTCTCGCCGGGGGTGATCTCCAGATCGACGTGATGCAGCACCGGTGCGGTCGCGTCGGGATAGGTGAAGCCGACTCGTTCCAGGCGCAGCCGGCCGGGGCCCAGGCGCTGCTCAGGTCCGTGGGGCGGGTCGAGAATCGTCGGTTCGGCGTCGAGCAGTTCGAAGATGCGATCGGCCGCCGTGGCCGCCTCGAGGGTCGAGGCGAGAAGCCAGCCGATGGACAGGATCGGCCAGACCATGACCGTGAACAGCGCGATGAAGCTGACCAACGTGCCGAGTGTCATCGCGCCACCGGCTACGGCGAAGGAACCACCGACGAGCACGCCGGCCAGGACGAGTTGGGGTTGTAGCTCGAAGATCGCCCAGATGAAGGCCAGCAGCTTGACCTTGCCAAGTTCCAGGCCCTGCAGGCGGACAGCCTTGGCATCGAAGCGGCGAAACACCAGGTCGCGCCGGCCCAGCGCCTTGATGATCCGGATACCCAGCACCGATTCCTCGACGTCGGTGGCGGCCTCACCCTGCTGATCCTGGACCTGGCGGGAGACCACGTTGTAGCGCCGCTCGAAGCGCACGCCGACGTAGATGAGCGGGATTGCGGCCACGGCACTGAGGATGCCCAGCGGCCAGTAGATACCGATCAGCAGAATCATGATGACGATGCAGCTGACGATGTTGACCACCAGGAAGATCGCCGAGAAACCGACGAATCGCCGGATCGACGAGACGTCGCTGCTGGCTCGGCTCAGTAGCTGTCCTGAGGACCACCGATCGTGGAAGGACACGGGCAGCCGAAGCAGGTGGGCATAGATGTGATCGCGCAGGTCCCGCTCCATGGCTAGGCTGGACTTGGTCATCGCCCAACGCCGCAGGAAGAACATGAAGGCTTCGGCAACCCCGAATGCCAGCGCCAGGAGCCCGAGCGGGATCAAGCCGGCCTTGTCCCGGTCGGCGATCGGCCCGTCGATCACGTCCTGGGTGATCAGCGGGATCGCGATCTGGACCAGCGTGGCCCCCAGCGCACCGAACAAGGTCAGCAGCACCAGACCGCGGTAAGGCCGGATGTAGGGCCACAACCGCTTCAGCGAACCGAGTCTCCGGCCCGCCTCCGGGGTGGTGGGGGATACCCCGAGGTCCTTGGCCATGGTGAATCCGAGGCTACGTGGCGGCTACGACCCTGACGATCGAGTTTCGCTGCGGGGAGAGCCTGTAGTGCTTTCGGAGAGCCTGGACACTTCGCCGTTATGCGCACAACGGCGAAGAAGCGGCCGAATCATTGACCGTTATGCGCATAAGGGCGATCGGACAGAAGGCGCTGCGCTGCGGCACCCTGGGGAATCAGCCCGGGCGGCGTACGCCGAAGACAATGTCCTCCCAGGACGGGATCCGAGCCCGCGGATCATGGGCCCGAGCGTCTCCTTCGGGATCTTCCTGGGTGTTGGCCGGAACGTGGTTGGCGCCCCCGAGCAGCACATCGACCGGCGCGCCCCGGTACTTTCGCCCGTCGCCGCCCTTGCCGGGGACCGGCGGCACCGACAACGGCGAGGTGTCGTGCTCCGGGCGGCCGTCCCCGCCATTGGCGGTGCCCGCGGCGTCCTCGTTCAGGACGCGTACGAGCCGCGTGCCTTCGGCGAATTCGTTGGTCTCGGCGTCAAGCGGACTGACCGAGCGGGTCGCCTGGTCGTACTCCCAGCGGGTCGTACCGGACCGGTGCCCGGCCCGCCAGCCCAACCGGACCTCCCAGTTGGCCCCGGACCGGCAGGCGTCCCAGCGGCTCTCACCGGCACCCATGACCGCGAGGCGTTCCGCGGCGAACTCGGCCAACGGCAGCGCGGGCTGGCTGTCGCGCAGCCGTACGTGCGCCTTCTGCGCCTGCTCCACCATCCGGGTGCGTTCCTGCATGACCGGATAGGCGTAGCGCTCGACGCGGTCCAGCCGCATGCCGGCGGCGGCAGCGATCTGGTCAGCGCTCTCCCCGGCCCGGATTCGGGACTGGATCTCCCGGGGAGGCAGATCAGCACCGACGTCGATCTCGATCTGCCCGAGCCGGCTGACATCCCCTCGTGAGGCGGCTCGCAGCCGCTCGTCGATCGACAGGGCGAAGCGCTCCCCGTTGTCGATGGCCTGCGGCACGTCCGGGGCGAGCAGCAACGTCCGGCCGTCCTCGGCCAGCTCGACGAATCGCAGCGTGCGCATACTTACCTCCCGGTACGGGCGCTCGAGGCCCCGAGGCGTGCCCTCTGCCTCGCAGGCTAGTGGCGGATCTGGCCACCATCCGGGACCGACGCGCAGGTCGCCTCGGAGTCGCCGCGAGTCGCCGAATGCACCTTCCCCGTGTCGGACAGGTGCGGCCGGAGTACGGCGGCGACCCCGCACGTCCGGGTCAGCGCAGTTCGGTGACCACGTAGTCGATGCAGCGGGTCAGTGCGCTCACGTCATCCGGGTCGACAGCGGGGAACATCCCGACCCGGAGCTGATTGCGGCCGAGCTTGCGGTAGGGCTCGGTATCCACGATCCCGTTCGCGCGCAGCGCCGCAGCCAGCTCGGTCGCGTCCACGGAGTCGTCGAAGTCGATCGTCCCGACGACGTAGGAGCGCGCAGCCGGCTCGGTCACGAAACAGCTCGCGTACGGCGAGGCGGCCGCCCAGTCGTACAGCCGACCGGAGGAGTCGCGCGTACGGCGAACCGCCCCCGCCAGGCCGCCAAGCCCGAGCAACCAGTCCAGTTGGTCGGCGAGCAGGAACAGCGTCGCCACGGCCGGGGTGTTGTAGGTCTGTTCCTTGATCGAGTTGTCGACGGCGATCGACAGGTCGAGAAAGGCCGGCATCCAGCGCCGACTGGCCTTTATCTCGGCGACCCGCTGCAGTGCGCGCGGGGACATCAACGCCATCCACAGCCCACCGTCAGCGGCGAAACACTTCTGCGGCGCGAAGTAGTAGACGTCGGTCTCGGCGATGTCGACCGGCAGACCACCTGCGCCGCTGGTGGCATCGATGAGCACCAGCGCATCCTCAGCGGCACCAGGCGGGCGCCGGACCGGGGCCATCACGCCGGTCGAGGTCTCGTTGTGTGCCCAGGCGTAGGCATCCACGCCCTCGACGGCGGCGGGCAGCACCAGCGAACCCGGCGTCGCCCGGCTGACAACCGGATCTCCCAGGAACGGCGCCTCCTGGATGACAGTGGCGAACTTCGCGGAGAATTCGCCGTACGTACCGTGCGCCGACCGTTCCCGGATCAGCCCGAAGGAGGCCGCGTCCCAGAAGGCCGTCGTACCGCCGTTGCCGAGGACCACCTCGTACCCGTCCGGCAGCGCGAACAGGTCACACAGGCCCGTGCGTACCCGGCCGACGAGGGACTTGACCGGCTTCTGGCGATGCGAGGTCCCCATCAGCGCCGCCCCGTCGCCAGCCAGCGCGGCCAGCGCTTCCGGACGGACCTTGGACGGGCCGCAGCCGAACCGGCCGTCGGCAGGCAGGAGTTCGGTTGGGATCGCGATGCCCATCCAGGTCAGCCCTGGGCCAGCTGCAGCTGATGCGGGATCGTGTCCCAGCCCTCGACGTCCTGGGCCGAGCGCGGATCCGGACCGACATAGCGGGCGGAGGGACGGACGAGCCGGCCGGTCTTCTTCTGTTCGAGGATGTGGGCGCACCAGCCCGCCGTACGGGCGCAGGTGAACATCGAGGTGAACATGTGTGCAGGGACGTCGGCGAAGTCCAGGACCACCGCCGCCCAGTATTCGACGTTGGTCTCGATCGGTCGGTCCGGGCGGCGCTCGCGCAGCTCGGCCAGGGCGGCGTTCTCCAGTGCCAGCGCGGCCTCGAACCGGGGGGCGTGCAGTTCTTCGGCGGCCTTGCGCAGCGTACGAGCACGTGGGTCCTCGGCGCGGTAGACGCGATGCCCGAAGCCCATCAGCCGCTCCTTGCCGTCGAGCAGCTTCTTGACGTACGTCTGCGCGTCGTCCTCCTTGTCCACATCGTCGAGCATGTGCAACACCCGGGACGGCGCGCCGCCGTGCAACGGTCCGGACATGGCGCCGATGGCACCGGACAGGGCAGCGGCGACGTCGGCACCGGTGGAAGCGATCACCCGGGCAGTGAAGGTCGAGGCGTTCATCCCATGCTCGGCCGCCGAGGTGAAGTAGGCATCCACGGCGGCGGTGTGCCGCGGATCGGGTTCGCCCCGCCACCGGGTCATGAACCGCTCGACGATGGTCCGGCACTCGTCGATCCGCTTCTGCGGGACCATCGGCGTCCCGATCCCGCGTGCCGACTGCGCGACGTAGGACAGCGCCATCACCGCTGCCCGGGCCAGCTGATCGCGGGCCTCGTCGTCGGAGATGTCCAGCAGCGGCTGATAGCCCCAGATCGGGGTGAGCATGGCCAGCGCGGCCTGCACGTCGACGCGTACGTCGCCGGTGTGCACCGGGATCGGGAACGGCTCGGCCGGGGGCAGGCCGGGTCCGAACTTGCCATCGACCAACAGCGCCCAGACGTTGCCGAAGGTCACCCGTCCGACGAGGTCCTCGATGTCAACGCCGCGATAGCGCAGCGAGCCCCCGTCCTTGTCCGGTTCGGCGATGGTGGTCTCGAAGGCGATGATTCCTTCGAGACCGGGGACGAAATCGTCGGACATCGGGGCAGTCTCCCTGGCTGTAGCTGGGTCGTGGCTGGCTTCTCGGCCGGCTTCCCGGTCTGTCCAACCTACCTTCGGGCGCACCGGTAGCGCGCCCGGACTCTTGTCGGAACCGGCGGCCGGTACGACCCGAACCCGTAACGCTGGCAGGGCATGAGGAGCTGGCGGAATGCGGGAGTGCGAGCATGCAGGAGTGAGTGAGGGCAGCGGGTCCCGAATGGCTGCGGGGCGAATCGAATACGGGGACACCGGGCTCACCGAGGACCAACTGGCGACGACCTGGCTCGAGCAGTTCCGGCGGTGGTTCGACGATGCGGTGGAGGCCGGCATCCCCGAGCCGAACGCGGTGGTGCTGACAACGGTGGGTGCCGATTCGATGCCTGCGGCCCGCCTGGTGCTGATGAAGTCCTACGACGAGGCCGGGATCGTGGTCTTCACCAATGGTGATTCGGCGAAGGGACGCGAGCTCGCCGCCAACCCGTACGCTGCGCTGGTCTTCCCGTGGCACTCGTTGCATCGCCAGGTACGGCTGAGCGGGCCGGTCGAGGTCATCGACGAGGCGGTGTCGGACGCTTACTTCGCCAGCCGTCCGTACGGCGCCCGGATCGCGGCCCGGGTCAGCCGTCAGTCCGAAGTGATTTCCGGCCGTACGGAACTCGAAGCGGACTGGGCCGCGCAGGCCCGCGCGTACCCGGAAGGGGGAGAGGTACCCCGACCGGCCGGCTGGCAGGGCTATCGGGTGCGTCCGGAGTCGGTGGAGTTCTGGGCGGGTCGGCAGAATCGGCTGCACGATCGGCTGCGGTTTCGCCGTACCGAGGACCGCTGGGTCACCGAGCGCCTCGCCCCATGACCCCAGGCTCCCTCCCGTCCGGGAATCCGGCTCTCTGAGTCGCGGGTGACACGGTGAACTGGCTGCGGCGGCTGGCGGTCGATACGTCACCGCTGCAGGTTCCGGCGTTCAAGCGGCTCTTTCTCGGGACGGTCGTCACGGTCCTCGGCACCCAGATGACCCTGGTCGCCGTGCCGGTGCAGGCCTACCTGCTCACCGGCTCGTCGCTGATCGTCGGTGTGACCTCGATCGTCGCGCTGGTGCCCCTGGTGATCTTCGGCTTGCTCGGCGGTGCGATCGCTGACGCCGTGGACCGGCGGCTGCTGTTGCTGGTCACCTCCGCGGGTGCCGCGTTGACCGCGATCGGGCTGTTCCTGCAGTCCCTGCTTCCCGGCGGCGGGTCGCTGTGGCTGCTCTGGATCCTGGTCTTCTTCCAGTCCGCCTGCTTTGCGGTCAATGCGCCGACCCGGAGCGCCACGATCCCGGCGCTGGTGGGCCTGCGTCGAACTCCCGCCGCGAACGCGCTGAACATGACCGTCACCCAGGCCGGCATCATCGGCGCGCCGCTTCTCGCCGGGCTGCTGATCGGGGCCGGTGATCTGCCCTTGACCTACGCGGTCGATGCGGTCGGGCTGCTGATCGCGCTGCCGCTGTTGCGCGGCCTGCCTCCGCTGCTGCCCGGCGGTGGTGGCGGCCGGATCAACCTTCTGGGAGCGATCCGCAGCGTCGGAGAGGGTTTCACCTTTCTCCGCACTCAGCCTGTCCTGCTGATGACCTTCGTGGTCGACATCATCGCCATGGTCTTCGGTTTCCCCCGGGCGGTTCTCCCGGAACTGGCCGACACCACCTTCGCCGGTTCATCGAATGCCCTGGGCTGGTTGTTCGCCGCGATGTCGATCGGCGCGGTCGTGGCCGGCGTACTGTCCGGACCGGTCGCTCGGGTGCACCGGCAGGGTGCGGTGATCCTGGTGGCGATCGCGGTCTGGGGTATCGCGGTCGCCTTGTTCGGTGTGACCACGTCATTGTTCTGGGCGGTGTTCTTCCTCGCCCTGTCCGGGGCGGCGGACATGGTCAGCGCGGTGCTCCGTACCTCGATCCTGCAGTCTGGGGCGCCGGATGTGATGCGCGGCCGGATGCAGGGTGTCTTCATCGTCGTGGTGGCCGGCGGTCCACGGTTGGGTGACCTGCGGGCCGGTGCCATGGCGGCCGCGGTGTCGGTCCCGGTGACCATGGTCAGCGGCGGCCTGCTGATCGTCGTGACGATGGTCGTGGTGGCCATTGTGGTGCCGACGTTCTGGCGATACCGGTTCTCCAGCGGTGGCAGGGAGTCCCCGACGGCCGGCTGACTAGGTTTGGCCGCATGCTGGAGTTCCACGGCTTGCGGAAGTCGTACGGGGCGAATGTGGTGCTCGACGAAGTCAGTTTCACGGTGGCTCAGGGACAGATGTACGGCTTCTGCGGATCCAACGGGGCGGGCAAGACCACGACCATGCGGATCGCCATGGGACTGGCCCGAGCCGATGCTGGCGAGGTGCGCTGGCAGCATCGGCCGGTCGACCTCGAGGTACGCCGCCGGATCGGCTACATGCCCGAGGAACGGGGGCTCTATCCAAAGATGCCGGTGGCCGAACAACTGGAGTACTTCGCCCGGCTGCATGGCATGAACTCGGCGGCCGCCAGGCGCTCGGCCACCGAGCTGCTCGACGGGATGGGTCTGGGGAAGCGCTCGAAGGATGCCCTCGAGAAGCTCTCCCTCGGCAACCAGCAGCGGGTGCAACTGGCTGCTGCTCTGGTCAGCAACCCCGACGTGCTGATCCTCGACGAACCCTTTTCCGGTCTGGACCCGACGGGCGTGGACGCCTTGGCCACCAACCTCGCCGAGCGCCGGTCCCGGGGCGTGCCGGTGCTCTTCTCCAGCCACCAGCTCGACCTCGTGGAGCGGTTGTGTGATGCCGTCGGCATCCTGGCCGGCGGAACGATCGTCGCCTCCGGGACCGTGGCCCAACTCCGGGAACGGGAGGCCAACCGGCAGCTGCGCGTGGTGATCCCGGGTTCGGACGGTCGCTGGGCGCGGGAACTCGGCTACGCCCGTGTGGACTCCGCCCAGGATGGCGTGGTGCTCCTCCAGCTCGATGATCCCAGCCGCGACCAGGACGTCCTCTCGGCTGCGATGACCGCGGGCCCGGTCGCCCAGTTCGGTTGGCGCCAACCGACGTTGGTGGAGATTTTCCGGGAGGCGGTCGCCGCGTGAGCGGATCTGATCGTACGGCGCCCTCGAGTTACGACCGTACGGGCGATGTACCGATGAGCAGTTCGCGGGTCGTCAGCCTGATCGCCAGGCGGGAGATCGTGACCCGGCTCAAGGACAAGGGATTCATCGCGTCCTCGATCTTCATCATCGTGCTGATCATGGGCTCGGTCGTCTTCCAGGTGCTCATCCAGTCCGATGCGAGCAACGTCACTGTCGGCCTCACTGGTGCGCCGCAGGGGCTCTCCACGGCGATCCAGGAGCAGGCCGACATCTTCGGCCTGGACGCCGAGGTGACCGAGTACGACGACGAGTCCGCCGCGCGAGCGGCGGTACAGGGCGAGGAGATCGACGCCGCCGTCATCGACGCCAACTCCGTGCTCGTCAACGAGTCGCTGGACGACACGCTCGGCGCGGCCATCAATGGTGCCGTCAACGGGCTGGCGTTGGCGCAACGGCTGGCTGACGAGGGCGTCGATCCGACCATCCTGCAACCGGTTTCACTGGACGTAATAGCACTGCAGCCGGCTGCGGACGACGCGGAGGAGGCGGGGGAGAAGGCGCTCGTGGCCTTTGTCTCGATCCTGCTGCTCTACACCCTGCTGATCTTCTTCGGCCAGTTCATCGCGCAGGGGGTGGTGGAGGAGAAAGCCAGCCGGGTCATCGAGGTCCTGCTGGCCGCGGTGAGACCCTGGCAGCTGCTAGCCGGGAAGATCATCGGCCTGGGCGTGCTGGCCCTGTCCCAGCTCGTTCTCATCTGTGCCGCCGGCTTGGGCGGGGCCATCGCCTTTGACATTCTGACCGTGCCTGGTGCGGCCATCGCCACCGTCGTACAGGTCCTGGGTTGGTTTTTGCTCGGATTCACCCTGGTCGCGGCGCTGTTCGCCGTGTGTGGCGCGCTGGTGAGCCGGCAAGAGGACTTGCAGTCGGTGCTCCTGCCGATGACCTTGATCCTGGTGGCCGCCCTGGTGCTAGCGATCACCGCTGGTCAGAACCCGGATGGCTCCCTAGCTCGGGTCACGTCGTTCGTCCCAGTGCTGTCCACGATGGTGATGCCGGTCCGGGTGGCGACCGGATCGGTGGCCTGGTGGGAGATCGCGCTGTCTGTCGCCCTGACGGTGTTGGCGATCGTCGTTGTTGTCCGGATCGGCGGACGCATATATGCTGGAGCCTTACTAGGTAAGGGCGGCCGTGTGAAGATCAAGGACGCCCTTGCTGCGGAACGCGTTTCGTGACAAACAGCCTAAGAAGATCTTCATCGTGGCGAAACGTTTGTTGAGGCTCCGGATAGGGCATCCTGTTACCTGCGTCGTTCGCGTTGAACGATGTCGACGTCTTGAAAGGACGTGACATGGAGATCATCGGTCTCATCGTGGCTGGGATCATCATCGGCCTGCTCGGCAAGCTGGTCGCGCCGGGCGATCGTGACAACATTCCACTGTGGCTCACAGTGCTCTGCGGGATCGGCGGTGTGCTGATCGGCTACTACGTATCGGGTGCGCTGGGCGTTGCCGCAACCGACGGCATCGACTGGGTGCGCTGGATCATCAGCATCATCCTGGCGGCGATCTTGGTCATGATCGCCGCGACCGTCACATCGAAGAGGGGGATCAGGCGCTGACCGCGTCCTGATCACCGCTTCAGCTTCGGACTGCACGCCGGATCGCCAATTGGCGATCCGGCGTGCGTTTCGTTGAGACCAGGGCCCCTGGGCCGTCCGGCCGAGGACCGCCGGTCAGTCCCTGACGGCCGCGTAGCGCTCGAGGGCCACCTCACGTTCGGCGGCGTGGTCGACGATTCGCTCGGGGTAGCCGTCCGGTAACCCGTCGGGGAGTTCCCAGGGCTCATGAATCCGGCTGCCCATGCGGCCTTCCACGTTTCGGAGTTCGGGGACGTACCGGCGTACGTAGTCGCCGCCCGGGTCGAACTTCTTGCCCTGCAACACGGGATTGAACACCCGGTAGTACGGCGCTGCGTCGGTCCCGGAGCCGGCCACCCACTGCCAGCCATGTTGGTTGGAGGCGAGGTCCCCGTCGACGAGGTGGCGCATGAACCACCGTGCTCCGCGCGTCCACTCCTGATGCAGGTCCTTGATCAGGAACGAGGCGACCAGCATCCGTACCCGATTGTGCATCCAGCCCTCGGCCAGTAGTTGCCGCATCCCCGCGTCGACCATCGGGTACCCGGTCCTACCCTGGGTCCAGGCGGTGAAGTTCGCATCGGCTGTTGGCCCGCTGCTGTAGGCCATTTTCTTGAACTGCGGCTGAAGGTAGTCGCGGGCCGAATCCGGTTGGTGCCAGAGCACATCGGCGTAGAACTCCCGCCAGGCGATCTCGTTGACGAACGTGTGAGCGCCGCGGCCGTTCTGCCGGGTGAGGTCGGTCAGGGCGGCGAGGTCGGCCAACAGGGTGCGCGGATGGATGCAGCCGAAATGCAGGTACGGCGAGAGCCGGCTCGTCCGGTCCAGGTCCGGTCGGTTTCGTTCGGTGGAGTAGTCGGCGACTTTGTTGTCCCGGAAGGCCTTCCAGGTCTTGTGAGCCGCGCTCTCCCCCGCTGCGGGCAGCTTGAGGTCGTCTCGCTCAGGAACTGGGGGTAGTGGCTCTCTGTCCACATTGGACATCCATGGAATGCCGCCGGGGGTTGTCGCCGGTTGTCGCCAGCCATGTGCCCGCCAGGCTCTCGCGAACGGAGTGAAGACCCGGTACGGCTCGCCGTCGGCTTTCCTCACCCGTCCAGGCGTCACCGCGTACGCCGATCCGTTGCTGACCAACTCGGTTCCTTTCAGTGCCGCGCCGACAGCCGCGTCGCGGTGACGACCGTAGGGCCCGGTGTCCGCGGCGATGTGGACACTGTTTGCGCCCAACTCAGCGACCAGTTCCGGTATCACGGTGGCTGGATTGCCACGGCGTACGACGAGGTGGCCGGCCATCGCCTCGTCGAGGTGCTTCAGGCAATCGAGCAGAAAGGCACGTCGTGGGCCTCCGGAAGGCTTCCACAGCACTGGATCCAGGACGAAGACCGGGACCACAGCTCCATCGCCAGCCGCGTCCCGGGCCGCCAGTAGGGCCGGGTTGTCGCCGAGCCGCAGATCGCGACGGAACCACATGATCGAGACCTCGGACATGTAGTCACCCTAGGTCGCTGGTTGCCGTGCCTTTCCCACGCCCGATCAGTGATCCCCGATCATTGGCTGCCGGTTGATTGGATGCCGCGGCTCGGCGGTCAGCCTTCGGGTATTGCCAGCGGCACCGACACGAAGCCCAGGGTGTCGAAGGTGACGCCATCGTTGGGACCGACGCCTCCGAAGGTCAGCGTGCCCGCGCTGAAGCTGGCCGGCACCTCGAAGAAGATGCCGATCAGGTCCGGCTCAGGTCGGAAGTCGCCGGCCGGAATCACGGTCCCGTCCGGAAGGGTCAGCGTCCAGAACGGCGGCGGCAGAAGACCCAACTGCCCATCGATGTCCACCACAGTGTCCAGGACCAAGAAGGCCTGGGTGGGCGCCGAAGGGGTCAGGTTGTCGGGCCCCTGGAAGTAGCTCAGGCCGACCTCGCTGACCGACAGCGTCGTGGGGAAGTCCTCGGTGATGAACCCGGGGGCGCTCTCCCGGATGGTCAGGCCTTGGCTGAACC
>JALZIL010000389.1 GCA_030860305.1 Actinomycetota bacterium | reverse complement strand
CTCGAGCGCGTGGATCGGGATCCGCAGCGCGTTCATGGTCGGACCGCTGAGCACGGTCTCCCCGGCAGCTGCCCACTGCTGCAGGCGTTGGGTGAGGTTCACGGTGTCGCCGACCAGGGAGTACTCGACGCGATCCGCCGAACCCAACAGCGCGGCGGCGACCTCACCGGTGGACAAACCGATTCCCAACCCGAACGGATCCAGCCCACGCGCGGCGAACCCGGCGTTCACTTCCCGCTGGGCCAGATGCATGCCGGCCGCCGCGGCTACCGCACGGTCGGCGTGGTCGGCACTGGGTTGCGGGGCGCCGAACACCGCCATCACGGCGTCCCCGACGAACTGCATCACCGTTCCGCCTTCGGCGTGGATGGCTCCGTTCATGCTGGCGCGGTGGGCATTGAGCTGTCCGGCCAATGCGCTGGGATCTGTCCGCTCGGCGATCGCGGAGTAGCCCCGGATGTCGGACATCAGCACCGTGACGTCCAGCCGTTCGGTCTCGCCCACGGCCCGCCCGCCGGCCCGCAGCTGGGCGGCCACACCGTCTGGCAGTAGCCGAGACAGAGATACGCCCTGCTCCTCCCGGTCGATGATGGCTTGCTGGAGCGTCTTCAGTCGGCTCAGACACTGCATGTCGCCGGCGCTCAGGCCCTCGGCGAGGCGGACGAAAAGCCGCTCGATCGCGGTTGCCACGTCTGCCGGAGTCGTCTTGGCGGCGACTGCGATCGCCTTGATCGGTGTTCCTTCGGCGACCTGGAGCAGGAGCTGTTCCTCGGCTGGGGAGAGGTCGCTGCGCCGCACCGGCTGGGTGAGCGCGGCCACGATCTTCGGGTCCAGCATCGACCCGCCGGCGGCGACCTCGCGTACCGCGCGGGCCAACTGATCGCCCTCGGCCACCCGGTCCTTGAGCAGGTAGGCGTATCCGGCGGCGCCGTCGGCCAGGAGCGCCACCGCGTAGTCGGGGTCGTCGTACTGACTGAGGATGACGATGCCCGTACCGGGGTGGCGCTTACGGACCTCCTTGGCCGCGTCGATGCCCTCCCGCCCGAAAGTCGGCGGCATTCGGATGTCGGTGACCACGACCTGCGGCGCAGTGGCCTCGGCCCCGGCTACCAGCCCGGCGTAGTCCGCGGCCGTACCGAGCACCTCGAAGTCGTCCTCCATCTCCAACAGCACCCGTACGCCCTCCCGGACGATGAGGTTGTCGTCGGCGAGGAACAGCCCGATCCGTGGGATTTCGGCGGTCAACGGTTCTCCTCGTTCGCGTGAAGTGGCCTGCGTGCACTGCTCGGAGCAAGGGTGCGGCATTCTGTTGAAACCGAACAGGGCGCACGCGGGTGGCTTGCTAGTGGTGCCTGCCTCACCCGCACTGGCCGGGTTGCACCCGTTGCCAGGTCCGGTAGCCGGCGGGACGCTGTGGGCGTCAGTCTCAGCCACCGTTATAGGTCCTGTCAGCAATTAGCCGTTAACCGTTTGCCGTTACCCGTTACAAGGAGTCCGTGATGCGTCGGTCGTCGTCAGTCACTTCGGTCTCGTGGATCCCGTCCGAGGCGATTCCCGGGCCGATGAAAATCCCGTTCTCGCTGGGCGTCTCGCACTACGACGCACCACCGGAGCCCGAACTCGGTGACCTGCGCGCCTGGCGCGACGCCGATCGATTCCGCTTCGCCAACGTCCTGTCCGCCTGGATCGAAGTCGACGACGGTGGTGCCATCACTGGTCACGGCTACACCGGCGGCGGGCTGATCGGGTCGACTACTCTGCGGCTCGGCCGCTCCTCAGCGACGTTCGCGGCGGTCTCCTATCCGGACATCCAGCACGAACCCGAGGTCGGGGAGGGCTGGGTGCGCTTCCGGCAGACCACCGGCGGGCGTACCGGAGCCCCCATGCCCAGACCGGTGAACCGCCCGCCGTTCGTCCAGATCAGTGCTCCCACCGCTTGGACAACCTTGGAACTCACGCTGTACGCCGACGGCCGCTCGGAGGGGCGGATGACCGGTGCCAGCCCGTTCCCCCGGCATTGGGTGTACGACGAGGGCGGCGCGCTGGTGGCCAAGAGTGGCTTCACTGACTTCTCCGGCTGGTCCAAGGAGTGCTTCGGCGACCACAGCCCGTGGGGTGAGGTGGACAGTCCGGCCCTGGTGACGGCGGCCGAGACGGCGTTGGAGCGCGCCCTGTCGACGACGATCATGCGTGGTGGCGCGAAACCGCGGATCCGGAGCCTGGCCGAGGGCGGGGAACTCGTCCGCCAGGGCGAACCGGGGGACGAGCTCTTCCTGCTGCTCGACGGGGTACTGGAGGTCTTGGTGGACGGTGAGCCGGTCGCCGAGCTCGGCCCAGGAGCCGTGGGCGGTGAGCGGGCTCTGCTGGAGGGCGGCACCCGAACCTCCACGCTGCGCGCACTGACCAAGGTGCGAGTGGCCGTGGCGAGCGCCGAACAGATCGACACTGCGGCCCTTCAGGAACTGGCGGCGGGTCACCGCCGCGAGGAAAACCCGACGCCGCAGACCATGGCGTGAGGATTCAGCTCTGCGGGGTGCGGGGCTCCACGCCTGCGCCCGGTCGCGATTTCGTACGGTACGGCGGCAACACCTCGTGTGTGGCGTTGGCCCACGACGGTGCAGAGCCGACCTTGCTGCTGGACGCGGGCACCGGTCTGTCGCGGGTCAGCCGCATCCTGGAAGGTCGCCCGTTCCAGGGAACCATCCTGCTCGGCCACCTGCACTGGGATCACACCCACGGACTGCCGTTCTTCCGATCCGGGGATCAAGACGG
>JALZIL010000376.1 GCA_030860305.1 Actinomycetota bacterium | reverse complement strand
TGGCGCCCGCAGTGGTCGCGCTGATCGTCCGCGAAGGATGGCTGACCGCGCTGTGGTTGTTCGCCGGGAACCTCGCTCTCCTTGCCCTTGTCTACGCGGTGACCTCCTACGCCGTGGTGCCGCTGGGCATCTGGGCCGTGGTCCTGACCGCGCGGCAGCTGCGCAGCGTGCTGCCGGTCGTCGGGCGGATCCTGCCAACTCTGCTGCTGTTCAGCGTCTTCATGTTCCTCAACGCAGAGATGTGGAAGGTCGCAGCCGAGATTCCGCCCGTGCTGTACGTGCTCACCCTCGGCCTGTTCGCCGGCCTCGGCGCCGTGCTCACCTGGCTGCGGCTGCCCCCACAGGTGGAGGAGCTCGGCGATTTCGAGAGCTGGGACGAGGTGGAACGAGAATGCGGGGGCGCGCCCTGCGGGGCGCTCACGCCGCGTCGATCGCGTGAAGCGGTGCCCTCGATCCCGCTGCACGGCCGGGAACGGCTCAATGTGACCCTGCTGCTGTTCATCAGCCAGTTCGTCCAGGCGCTGATCGTCGCTGGGATGGTGACCGCGCTCTACGTCGGCTTCGGATTGCTCACCATCTCCATGGCGACCTTCGAGCAATGGGTCGGCACACCACCGACCGTTGTCGGCCCGACTGTGCGTCTACTGGGTGCCGAGGTCTACCTGTCGATTGAGTTGCTCAAAGCCGCGGGTCTCATCGGCGCGATCGGGGGAATGCAGTTCTTGGTGACGGCCTTGGTGGACAAGGACTATCAGCGCGAGTTCTTCGGCGAGGTACGCAGCGAACTGCGCCAGGTCTTCGCCGTCCGCGCGGTCTACCGAGACCGGCTGGAGCGAGTCGATGCCGCTCCGGTCAGTGGTGCTTCGAATGCACGACGGCGTGGCCGAGCCCCCGCGAAATCATCCACCGGTTGATCGGCAGGGCGACACTGTCAATCCGGGCGCGTGTCTACCAACGCCCTTGCAAATGCCTGGAGCGCCGGCCCGCCGAGAAGGGCGAACCGTACGAGGCGGATTCCGGGTGCTTGCGTGTCGCGTGCGGCCCTGACCGCGATCCGAGCGGCGTCGTCGATCGGCCAGCCGTACACACCGGCCGAGATCGCCGGGAAGGCGATCGACGTGGCGCCGAGTTGGGCCGCCAGAGACAGTGATTCGACGTAGCAGGAGCGCAGGATCGGGCTGCGATCCTTGCCCGAGTCGTACACCGGGCCGGCGGTGTGGATGACCCAGCGCGCCGGCAGACGTCCAGCCGTGGTCGCCACGGCCTGTCCACGCAGCAGTAGTCCGCCGCGTAGATCCTGTTTGATCCGACGGCATTCAGTCAGGATGTCCGGTCCGCCGGCAGCGTGGATGGCACCGTCGACTCCGCCGCCTCCGAGCAGTCCCGGATTGGCGGCGTTGACGATCGCATCGACTGCTTCGGTGGTGATGTCACCGGCGATTGCCTCGACGTGCACGACAGCAAGTCTAAGTTGGCGACCTAAAGCGGTTTCGCCATCTCTGGCAAAGGAGCGTTCATGGCCAGCCACACCCTCGCCCGGAACTCATCGAACAAGGTCATCGCCGGGGTCTGCTCCGGTATCGCCCGTCGGCTGGGGTTGTCACCCACCGTCGTACGGGTGGCCTTTGTGGCCTCGATCGTGCTTCCCGGTCCACAGGTTTTCCTTTATCTCATCCTCTGGCTGCTGTTACCGGCGGACAGCACGATCTGACCCAAGGCCAGGCGTGTGAGGCCGCCGGGTCAGTCGGTCAGGCGGATCCGCAGCCGACGGTTGGCTTTGCCCTTGTTCTCCACCTTCACGACGTCGATCGAACCGATCTGCTTGGTGGAGGCGACGTGCGTCCCTCCGTCGGCCTGAACGTCGAGTCCGACGATGTCCACGATCCGGACGATTTCGAGGTCCGGGGGCAGCAGGTCGGTCGCGGTACGGATGACGTCCGGGATCGCCAGAGCCTCGTCCCGCGGGAGATTGTCCACCCGGATCGCCCGGTCGGCGGCCACCTCGACTGCGCATGCGAGGGCGATCCGGTCCTTGAAGTCAGCCGGGATGTCGGGCAGGTTGAAGTCCATCCGAGCCACTCCGGGCTCCATGTTCCCGCCCGTCACCAGCGCCCCGAAATCCCGGAAGACCACTCCGGCGAGCAGGTGCAGCCCGGAGTGCGTGCGCATCAGCGAGAAGCGGCGAGCGTCCTCGACGGCGCCGCGGACAGCCGTCCCGACCGGCGGAACCGGGTCGCCCTCAGCAGCGATCAGGTAGAGATCGTCGCCGCGGCGGGTGTCCACGATGCGGGTCTGAACCCCATTCCACAGCAGGACGCCGTGGTCCGGAGGTTGCCCACCGCCGCCGGGATAGAAAGCCGATCGGTCCAGCACGATCCCGGTCTCCGGGTCGCTGGCCAGCACCGTCGCGTCCCATTCCCGCAGGGTGGCATCGTCGAGGTCGAGGCGTTGTGTTCGAGACTGCTCGTGGTCGGGCATGCGGCCGGTTCTACCAGGCGTTGCCTTGAGACGTTCCACGAAGAGCCGGTCGCACGTCCACGAAGTAGAGGATCGAGGCCACCAACGCGGGGATGCCGAGAAAGGAGATCGGCCCGGACAGGTAAGTGACGACGGCCGCCAAGGCGGTGATCCCCATCCAGGCGGGTTTCGTCAGGCGCTCGTTGGCCACAAAGCCGGCGTTCGGGCGGATGGTCGCATCCACGAAGGCGGCTACGTGCAGGATCAGTGCCCCCCAGAAGAGGCCCACGAAAATCCAGTCCTCGACCACACCCACGCGGTCGAGGGTACGCGGTTGGCTCGACCGCTCGGACGCGGCGAGCCCCCGGCGAGTGGGCCGGGGCCCGTCGCGCTTGCCTATATCGGTCGTACGACGTAGGTGTAGCAATGCGCTCAGTTCTTGGAAGACGCCTTGCTCGAACCGGATTTGCTGGTCGCAGTCTTTGCCGGGGCGCGCTTGGTCGCTGCCTTGGCAGCCGTCACCTTGGCAGCGGTGGACTTGCTGATCGCGGTCGACTTGACAGGCGTTGCCTTTGTGGCGGAGCCGTTCCGGCTCGAGGACGGCTTGGTCCTGGCCTTGCGGACGGGCGCCTTGGCCTTGGTGGCGGTGCTGCCGGCCGACCTGCGGGCGTCCTTGAGCTCGCTCTGGGCGTCGTCGATCAAGTCCTCGAGCGCGTCCTCGACCCGGTCGACCGCGTTCTCGGCACCGGTAAGAACCCGGGTGAAGCTCGGAGCGCGACGGAAGTCGGCGACCACCATCTGACCGCGCTTCTCATACCGGCGAACCGTCTTACGAGCGGTGGAGACCGCTTCGGTCAGAACCTCGCGGACAGCCGCCCGGACGGCCTCGGGGCGAACCGCGGCCGCCTGGGTGGTGGCGCGCTGACGGGCCTCGTCGGCCGCACCTCGGACGTCACCCGGCAAGCCTTCTGCCCGGTTCTTGAGATCGATCGGCAGCGCTTCCGCGCGGGTACGCAAGTCGGTGACGAGGCCGCGGGCGAGCTTGGCGGCGTGGTCGCTGGCGCCGATGACGGCGTACAGCGGTGTACGAGCCGTGGCGATCACCGTCTTGGTCTGCGCGATGGCGTTCTCGCCGGTGACCTTTGCCTCGTTGCTCAGGTCTTTGCCGAGCGTCTGGACGTCATGGGTGATGCTCATTCTGTTCCCTCCTCGGGGAATGGATCGGTCTTTGGTGCTGTGGTCTGACGTGCTGTGGTCTGGCTGTGCTCACGACAGAAGGTGTCGTAAAGCTCGAGAAGCACGTGCTTGTGTCGTTCGGACAGGTGCGGGTCGAGTCGGATAGCCGTTGCCACCTGCGCATCGCCCGGGCGTTCTTCCAGTAAACCGGCCTGTTGGTAGAGCGATTCGGCGGAGATCTGCAGACCCTTGGCGATCTGCGCCAGGATCTCCGCGCTCGGCTTGCGAAGTCCCCGCTCGATCTGGCTCAGGTAGGGATTGCTCACTCCCGCCGTTCTGGCCAGTTGGCGCAGCGACACCTTGGCGGTCTCACGCTGCTCGCGGATGAAGCCACCCACGTCTCGCACTGATTCGGTCAAGCTCGCCATGACATCGACGATACGACGGACTGCTAGCTATAGCAAGCGATCAGCTAGCAGTCCGGTGGTGACCTCCCTCACCCGCCCGTCCCTCGCCGTTATGCGCATAACGGTCAGGGGTGTGGTGCTAGCTAGCCGTCGTGGTGGCGGCGAACAGGTCCAAGGCGGCGCGGATCGTGCCCACCGGTCGCCCACCGCCGAGCACCTTTCCCGTCGCCCAGCGCTCCAGCACCTCGCCGGTCAGGCCCAGCCGGCGCAGACCGGCCACGATCACCGGCATCCGGGCGCGCTCGTTGCCGTCGTCGATCTTCACCACCACCGCGCCGACACCTGGTACGGCCGCGACGTGCACGCCCTCGGCGCCAGCCTTGCTGAGCAGGCTCGGTTGTCCGGTCATCAATTCGGTGTCCTCCCGACCGGTCCCGGCGACGAGGAACGGGTAGGCCCGCATGGCGTCCGCGACCTCCCGGGCAGCTCCGGACTCGTCGGCCAATCGGAGGAACGCCCGGGCCAGCCCGGTCAGGGTCATCCCGAACAGCGGTGCGCCGCACCCGTCGACCGTGACCGGGTCGAGCGCTTCCCCGGCGTATTCGGTCAGCACGCCGCGAAGATGGACCTGCAACGGGTGTCCAGCGTCCAGGTATGACGCCGTCGGCCAACCGTTGGCCAGGCAGGTGAGCAGCATGGCAGCGTGCTTGCCCGAACAGTTCATGTACGCGCGCTGCGGTCCACTTCCCGCCGCGAGTACGGCATCACGGGCGGCCTCGTTCATGGGCAACGCGGCCGGACACTGCAGGTCCGTCACGGACAGCCCAGCCGCTTCCAGCGTCGTCTGGACACAATCGACGTGCCCGGGCTCCCCGGAGTGTGAGCCGGTCGCGATCGACAAGGCTGCCTCGTCCAGGACGAGTCCGGCGTGAAGCATTCCGATCGCTTGCAACGGTTTGACCGCGGAGCGGGGAAAGGTGACTGCGTCCGGTTCGCCGACAGCAGCCAGAACACCTCCGTCGGCTCCCAGAACGAGCGCACTGCCGCGGTGCACCGACTCCACGAGACCGCCACGAACCACCTCGACCAGAACCGGGTTCGTCAGAGCAGTGCTCACGCGACCGCTGCCAACGGGCGTACGCCCAGCAGCGCCCGCGCGTCCGCGACCGACATGGGCGGGCGCTGGGCGATCTTGGCCATCCCTGCAGCGCGAGCGACGAGTTGAGTGTTGTCCCGCACCGGCTCTCCGGGTGCATAGGTCAATGTGTCCTCCATCCCGACCCGCAGGTGGCCGCCGGCCGAGAGCGCCGCGAGCATCACCGGGAGCGAGGTCCGACCGACACCGGTCGCGGCGAAGGTGGCACCGGCCGGCAGGACGCCGACTGCGGCGACCAGGGCGTGCGCCGTGCCCGGCATCCCACCCGGGACGCCCATCACCAGATCGACATGAACGTGCTCACCGTAGGGCGGGCCGTGCTTGTCCAGCAGCCGCTGCAGGGTGGTCAGCTGCCCCAGGTCGAAGATCTCGTACTCGGGGACGATCTGGGCATCGCGCAACCGGTTGTGCAGTTCGACGATGAAGTCCCACCGGTTGAGGAAGACGTCGCGGCCGAAGTTGACCGTGCCCATCGAACAGCTCGCCGCGTCGGGTGCGGCTTCGAGGACCCGCAGCCGATTCTCCTCCGGGTCGGTGACCGCGCCCCCGGTGGACAGCTGGACGATCAGCGAGGTCTGTTCCCGCAGCGCCTCGACGGTGTCGCGCAGCCGGCCGAGATCCAGGGAGGGGCGCGCCTGGTCGTCGCGGATGTGCACATGGATGACCGCGGCACCGATCGCCTCGGCGCCGCGCGCGGTCGCCACGAGTTCGTCCAGGGTGACCGGCAGCGCCGGTACGTCGGCCTTGCTGGATTCCGCGCCGGTGGGCGCGACGGTGATCAGTGTGCTGGCCGCAGGGCTGGACGGTGGGATCGGCGCAGTAGCCGGCGGAGCGTGACTCATGCCTTGATCGTGGCAGACCCGTCGCGCCCGGTGAGTCGGTCCCTGGCTGCGCGTCCGGCCGGCACGACGTCGTCCGGGACGGCATCGGGGTCGGGCTCGATCCGAGCCATGCTGCCGGCGACGAGAAGTTCCGCATCGTCGGGCACCGTGCGCTTGAGCGAGAGCAGCGCGATCGGACCCAGCTCGTAGTGCCAGGCCGCAGTGGTCACCGAGCCGACCGGGCGCCCGTCCCAAGTGACCTCGGTGCGCCGTTCGGGCAGGGCCTCGCTGACTCCGTCGAGGTGGACGAGGACCATCCGGCGGGGAGGACGCCCGAGGTTGTGTACCCGCGCCACGGTTTCCTGACCGCGGTAGCAGCCTTTGGTCAGGTGCACCGCCGTCCGTAGCCAGGCGAGCTCGTTGGGGATCGTCTTGTGGTCGGTCTCGAAGCCGTGCCGTGGGCGGCGGGCCTCGACGCGCAGCGCCTCGTACGCCGAGAGCCCGGCGGCGCCGGCACCAGCGTCGCGAAGTCTGCCCGCCCACGTCGTGAGTTCGGCTCGTACGACAAGCAGGTCGTACGAGCTGATGCCCCCCGCCGACGCTGGACTGGCCCGTACCCAGCCTTCAGTCAGCGGGAGTGCCTGGCCGGCCTCTGGAGTTCGGACCCCGATCGCGCGCAGAACCGCAGGTGATTCCGGGCCGGCCAGGGTGAGCAGGGCCCAGTTGTCGGTGACCGCGCGCGGCTCGACCCGAAGCATGAAGCGCATGGAATCCAGGAAGCTCAGCAGGCCGGCCCCGGTTCCCCCCTCGACGTCCAGCCAGACGGTGCCGGCGAGGTCGGTGACCTGAGCGTGGTGCTCGACGTGACCGGTGGCCGACAGCACAAGAGTCTCGGTGACCTGACCGTCGGCCAGACTCCGGACTTCTTGGGTGGTCAGGTCGTTGAGCCAGCT
>JALZIL010000359.1 GCA_030860305.1 Actinomycetota bacterium | reverse complement strand
GGTCGCCGGCCGGACGCTGTCCAAGGCCTGGGACGACTCGCTGTTCGGGATCAGCTCGCAGGCCGCCTTCTGGTCGGCGATGTCCACCGCCCCGCTGCTGCTCGCCCTGCTCGGCCTGGTGGGTCCGGTGGCCGAGTTCTTCGGCCCGGAGACGATCATCACCGTCCAGGAGCAACTGGAACGCTTCCTACGCACGATCTTCAGTCCTGAGGTCGCCGACAATCTGCTGGGCGAAACCGTGACCACGATCCTGGACTCGACCAAGGGCGGGGTTATCTCGATCGGTCTGCTGATCAGTTTCTGGGCCGGTTCCTCGGCCATGTCGGCCTTCGTCGAGGCGATCACGATCGCGTACGGCCAGCACGAGGTGCGCCACCCCGTACGGGAACGCTTCTTCGCCCTCGGGCTCTACATGATCGCGTTGTTCGCCGGGATCCTGCTGCTGCCGTTGATGGCCATCGGCCCGGACCTGCTGCCGAGGCTGTTCCCGACCGGCATCCGCGACGAGGTCGAATTGGTGGTGTCCTTCACTTACTACCCGGCGTTGGGCGTCATCTTGATCCTGCTGCTGGCCACCTTGTACAAGGTGGCTCCCAAGCGCCGCCACGCTTGGCGGCGCGGTCTGCCCGGAGCCCTGCTGGCAACGGGTCTGTTCCTGATCGCCAGCTTGGGCCTGCGGCTCTACCTGACCTACGCCTACTCCAACGGTCTGACCTACGGCGCGCTGACGACGCCGATCACGTTCCTGATTTTCTACTACCTCGCCTCACTGGCCATCGTCCTGGGAGCGCAGTTCAACAACGCGCTGCTGGAGTACTACCCGCCGACAATCGTCACCGGCAGCAAGGCATCCGGCTGGAGGTTGGCGCCCCGTCTGCGCCGCGCGTTGCGCCTCTCCCGCCCGGCGCGATCCTCAACGGCTACGGACGGCTCATCGGTCCAGGACGGCACCGCGCCTCGGACCAGCGGCGCTCAGGAGAAGCCGCCCGGCGTCCGCGGGGTGTAGGGCTCCTCGAGCCGGGTGGTCTCCTCCTCGGTGAGTTGTAGGTCGACTGCGGCGAGCGCGTCGTCGAGATGCGCATCCTTGGTCACCCCGACGATCGGTGCAGTGATCACCGGATTGGCCAGCACCCAGGCCAGGGCGACCTGCGCCCGGGAGACGTCGCGGGCGGTGGCGATCTCGGCGACCCGGGACACGATCTCGCGGTCGCCGTCCATGCCATACAGCTTGGGCAGGACCTGGTCGCTGCCCGACCGGTTCGTGGTCTCGTCCCAGTCGCGGGTCAACCTGCCGCGGGCCAACGGGCTCCACGGGATCACGCCGATGCCCTGGTCGGCGCACAGCGGCAGCATCTCGCGCTCCTCCTCACGGTCGAGGAGGTTGTACTGGTCTTGCATCGACACGAAGCGGGCCCAGCCATGCTCGCCGGCGGTGTAGAGCGCCTTGCTGAACTGCCAGGCCCACATCGACGAGGCGCCGAGGTAACGAGCCCGACCGGAGCGGACCACCTCGTCGAGTGCCTCCAGGGTTTCCTCGATCGGGGTGTTCGGGTCCCAGCGGTGGATCTGATAAAGGTCGACGTAGTCGGTGTCCAGCCGCTCCAGGCTGGCATCGATCTCATGCAGGATCGCCTTGCGGGACAGGCCACCGCCGTTGGGACCCGGCCGCATCGGCATGAACACCTTGGTGGCCAGGACCACGTCCTCGCGGCGGGCGAAGTCCGTCAGGGCCCGGCCGACGATCTCCTCACTGCTTCCGTCGGAGTAGGCGTTGGCGGTGTCGAAGAAGGTGATCCCCGAGGCCAGCGCCTTCTCCAGAAACGGCCGGCTCTGTTCCTCGGGCAGGCTCCAGGGGTGTGCGCCTCGTGCGGGATCGCCGAAGCTCATGCAGCCCAGGCAGATCCGCGAGACCTGCAGGCCGGTCGTACCCAGTCGGACGTACTCCATGCAGTACCCCAATCAGCGACCTCAGCGTCGTCCTTGCAGTCTGGCCCCCGTTCCGGTCCCTCTTTCGGCCGGTTCGCTACACAACCGACCCTTTTCGAGGGCAGCAATGCTGCGGTTGTGGAGCGAACCTGCGGAAAGCCAGTGGAGAACAAACTCCGTACGGCGTACGTTGTTGGGTTTGTACGAGCGATCACCGCCCGCAAGGAGGAAATCCATGACTGCCCATCAGACCGACGTCCACCCCGGCCAGGACTTCGATGCCGATGTGGAGTTCGACCGCCAGGTCCAGCGACTGCTCGACAAGGACTATCCGGCGATCGCCGGGTTGGCGCGGGACGCCTTCCGGAACCTCGTCACGCCGTTGCATCAGGCGGTGCTCGACCGCAAAGCCGAATTCGCAGCACCGACTAGGGCCCGGGTTCCGTTCGTCCTCGTGATCACGCGGCTGGTCCCAGCCGCGGCCGCGATGGCAGTGACCGAGCTCAGGGGCAAGCCCGGCTTCGTAACCGACGGGTTCGACGACGTGGACCGGTTCAGCCCGATCGACTCGGTCGAGATCCCGGACGGCGGGGCGTACGTTCTGTTCGACGTCGACCGAGGCGCCGAGTATCGCAACGTACGGCCCGACGAGGCGCTGGCCTCGATCACCGCAGCCGGGCGTACGCCGTTGACCGTCGACGAGGGAATCGCCTTTGTCACCCAGTTCCCGGAATCGCTGGAGAAGAACAACTGCTTCTCGCTACTGGCTTCGCGGGGAAGCGATCAGCGGGTTGCGGCGCTGTGGATCAGCAAGGCGATGCCGAAACTCGGCTGGTGCTGGGACAGGAATCCGCACACCTGGCTCGGCTCCGCCTCAGCCGCATGCCGCCTCGGGCCACCGGGTCTGAGCGCAGCCAGCGAGTAGCCCCCCTCTGGTCGTTATGCGCATAACGTCCCGATTTCGATCCGATTCTGGAACGTTATGCGCATAACGTGCGAAAGGGATGACTACGACAGGATGGCGGGGTGATCTCGTCATGACAGCGCCGGAGGGGCGCTCTCGTCGGGTCCGGGTGGCGCTTTCGACCCTTGCCGGGCTGTCATGGCGACTGCTGGTCGTCGTGGCCGCAATCGCCCTGGTCGGCTACCTCCTGGGCAAGGTGTGGTTCGTCGTCGTCCCGGTCGTGCTTGCGTTGTTCGTCACCACGCTGCTCTGGCCGGCGGCGCGGTTCCTCCGTGCGCACAAGTGGCCACCGGCACTTGCCTCGATCGTCGTGGTCATCGCCTTTCTGGGCCTGGTCATCGGCGCCGGCGCAGTCATCGTCGTACCCGTCGCCTCGCAGGTGGAGGGCGTCACCGATGGGATCGCTGGCGGACTTGCCGCCGTTCAGGAGTGGTTGGCCGGTCCCCCGCTGAGCCTTGCGGACGACCAAGTAGGTGCGGCGCTGGACGAAGGACTGGCCAAAGTGCAAGAGCAGGCCGGCGACATCGTCGGCATCGTCCTCGGCGGCATCAGCTCGCTCGGCAACGCGCTGATCACGTTGGCCCTGATCCTCACCCTGGTCTTCTTCTACCTCAAGGACGGGCCGCGCTTCCTCCCCTGGCTGGCGAGCCAGACGGGGAGCCGGGCCGCCCCGCACGCCGCCGAACTCGGTAAGCGGTACTACGCAAGCCTGGCCAGCTTCATGCACACCCAGCTCGCCGTCGGCCTGATCGACGCGGTCTTCATCGGTGTCGGGTTGCTGGTGATCGGGGTGCCGCTGGTGCTGCCATTGACCGTGCTCACCTTCATCGGCGCCTTCATCCCGATCATCGGTGCCTTCGTGGCCGGCGGTGTCGCGGTCCTCGTCGCCCTGGTCAGTGAAGGCTTCACCGCGGCGCTGATCGTGTTGGCGATCGTCATCGTCGTACAGCAACTCGAGGGCAACGTCTTCGCCCCGATTCTGCAGGGCAGGAGCCTGAAACTGCATGCGGCGGTGGTGATTCTGGCCGTTATCGCCGGAGGCAACCTGGGCGGCATCATGGGTGCTTTCCTGGCCGTACCGATTGCCGCGCTGATTGCGGTCACGTGGCGCTATGTACGCGAACGGCTCGACCGCGCCCCCGCGCACACGTCGAGCACCGCACCCGCCAAGACTTCCGTGCAGGACGAGGGATCCATCGCCGACAAGGCGGCGGTCGCCCAGTCCCAGAAGGGCAAGGGCACTACCACATCAGAATGAATTCGAGCTTCGCCTGGCGGCGGCGCTGCCTTTTTCCTCGCCCAGCACCTGCAGCACACGGCGCACCACGTCGAGCACGTCGCCGTCGGCATCCACCCGCCAGCCCGGCTCGTCCTCCTGGAGGGGCTGCAGGGTTCTGAGCTGACTGGGCAACATCGAGGCCGGCATGTAGTGTTCGCGCCGACCTGAAAGTCGGGCCCGCACGGTGGTGGTTGCGGCGTCGAGTTGGCAGAAGCGCACCGACGGGTGCCCGTCGCGCAGCAGATCGCGATAGCTGCGCTTGAGGGCCGAGCAGGTGACGACGCTGCTGTGTCCGGCCCGCTCCTGGCCACCGATCCACTCGGCGATACGACGCAACCACGGCCAGCGGCTCTCGTCGTCGAGCGGCTCACCCGATTCCATCATCGCCACATTGACCTCCGGATGGAAGTCGTCGCCTTCGGCCATCGTCCAACCGGTGCAGTCGGCAAGAGCTCTGGCCACCGCCGACTTGCCGGCACCTGAAACGCCCATCACCACGACGGTCGTCGGAGCGAGAGTGCGGCCCGGCGATCCGGAAACGGTCACAGCGCTTCAGGTTATGGCTGCCGAACCAGCATCGCCAGCCGGGGCGGCCTCGGACCGCCGGACCAGTCGGTAGTTGGGACAGCCGGATCAGCCGGCTAGCGCGTACCCAGCTTCGTCCAAGGCCGCTGCCACGACGCCGTCCGGCACCAGCCCGGTCGCGTGCTGGTGAGGCCCCCGCTGTCCAGATCCACCCGCACGGGGGTCACCCCGTCGATGGCCCGGACGTCTTCGAACACCGCGTTCACACAGTGCTGGCAGGTCGTGCCGGTCACCGTGTAGGAC
>JALZIL010000340.1 GCA_030860305.1 Actinomycetota bacterium | reverse complement strand
GTGGTGAAGATGATCGCGACCCAGGGGGTACGGCGATCAGGGTGCACCTTTCCGAGAACAGGTGGCAGAACACGCTGCTTGGCCATGCCGTAGATCAGCCGGCTGGCCATCAGCATGTTGATCAGGGCCGAGTTGGCGACCGCGAACATCGAGATGAACGGCAGGATGTCGCTGATCGGCAGGCCGGGAGCTCCGACCTCGACCACCAAGGTGAGCGGGGTGTCGCTGTCGGCGAGGTCACCGACCGGGACCAGGGCCACCGCTGCGATCGAGACCAGCACGTAGATCAACCCGGTGATCCCCAGGCCGGTCAGCATGATCTTCGGAAAGATCCGTCTGGGCTCTTTGCACTCCTCGGCCATGTTCACCGAATCCTCGAAGCCGACCATGGCGAAGAAGGCCAGCGAGGTTGCGGTGGTCACGGCGAGGAAGACGTTCTTGTCCTCCGGGGTGTCGAAGGCCACGACCCGCGAGAAGTCCGCCTCTCCGCCGAAGATCGCGAACAGCCCGACCAGGATCACCAGCAGGAGTCCGGACAACTCCACCAGGGTGAGGACCACGTTGGCCCTGACGCTCTCGCCCACGCCGCGGAAGTTGATCGCCGCGACAAGCAGCATGAAACCCAGTGCGATCAGCACGATCACGCCGGGGCCGATGTCGAGCCCGAAGCCCTTCCCGAGGTTGGCGGCGAAGGCCCGGGAGGCGGTGGAGGCCGACGTGATGCCCGACGACATCACGACGAAGGCCACGATGAAGGTAACGAAGTGGATCCCGAATGCCTTGTGCGTATAGAGCGCGGCGCCCGCGGCCTGCGGGTACTTCGTCACCAGCTCCAGGTAGCTGAACGCGGTGATCGTCGCGACGACGAAAGCGACGAGGAAGGGCACCCAGGCCGCACCGCCCACCTCCGCGGCGACCTGACCGGTGAGCGCGTACACGCCCGTACCCAGGATGTCCCCGACGATGAACAGCAAAAGGAGCTTGGGCCCCATCACTCGCCGGAGTGCGGGTTCACCCTGCGAATCGGTGTCCTGGTTGGTGTCGGTGCGGGTATCAGCCATCGGAGTGTCCCATCCCGGTCGTCAGAGGTGTCACGAGTGACCGGGATCACCTTGGCCTGAAGCGGGTCCGCTGTCGAGTCCCACCTGCCGAATCGAGACTCAGCGAGATGTCGCAGGTTTGCAGGGGACTCGGCCGGTGTGTTACCCGCATACCTACGACATCACTCACCGCGCCGGGTTGATGTCGCAGGTTTGCAGGGGACTCGCCCGGTGTGTCGCCTGCATACCTGCGACATCTGGGTCGGTGGGTACGGCGGGGCGCGTGGGCGTGCGGCAGAGTTGGGGCGGTGCCTGTCCGGGATCCAGCGCCGCTGCGGTTGACCTGGGACCAGGTGCGCGGGTACCGGCTGCGCCGGCACGGCTTGTTCGAGCCGGAGCCGGCCGGCTCGGCCGTCGAGGTGACCTCGACCGTCTGCGGCATCCATGCCCAAGTGGGGTCGGCGGCGGCACTCTCCCTGGCCCGCCGGGTGCGCGATGCCAACGTGGAATTGCTCGCCGACGCGCTGTGGCAGGATCGGTCGCTGGTCAAAACGTACGGGCCGCGCGGCACGGTGCATGTGGTTGCCGCACAGGAACTCTCGCTGTGGAACGCCGCGTCTCGTGCCTTACCCGACCAGGGTCCGCAACAAACTCCACCGGACGACCAACCGGTCGTACCCACTCCGGACCAGGCGGAGGAGTTGCGTACGGCGGTGCTGTCGGTCACGCACGGAACCGTGCTCACCCGCGCCGAGCTCGGCGCGGCGATCAGCGAGAAGTGCGGACCGTGGGTCGACACCCAAGCCTCACCTGCGTGGAGTACGGGCTGGCCGCACTGGCGGTTGGCGGTGGATGAAGCAGTTGCGCGAGGGGTGCTGTGTTTCGGTCCGCCGCAAGGCAATCGGGTCACGTTCGTACGAGCCGACGAGTGGCTGCCCGACACTGTCACCCAGGCGTGGACCACCGGCGACGACGTACTGGTCGGTGCGGCCCCGGCCGTACTCGTCGAGGTGGCCAGGCGATACCTCGCGGCCTACGGACCGGCCACCCACCAGGAGTTCGGCCAGTGGTTCGCGATGCCAGCGGGCCTGGCCCGCAAGGTCTATGCCGCACTCAGCGACGAGCTGATCGCGGTCGACGTCGAGGGTTACCGGTCCTGGGTGCTGCTCGAGTCCGAGCCGGAGCACTGGCAGCCGGTGAACGACTGCGTCCGGCTGCTGGGCTACTTCGACTGTTTCGCCGTCGGTTCACATCCGCGTGACGAGTTCGCCCCGCCGGCAGCTGCCGAGCGGGCGGCCGCCCATGGGCGCGCCTTCGTACGAGGGTCCGCGCGGCGGTTCCTCTGCGGGCCGTTGCCGGTCCTGCTGATCGACGGCGCGGTGGCCGGGGTTTGGACCTACCGCCGCATGGGCGGGGCCACCGAACAGGCAAGGGTCGAGGTGTTCAGATCCCCCGATGCCGGGCTGCGCCGGCTGTTGACCGAGGAGGTCGTACGCCTTTCTGCGACGTTGGATCGGGAGCTGAAGCTGTCGATCGGCCCGGCGGACATCAACGCTCATCTGTGACATAGGACAATAGGTTGATGACCGCGCCCGCGAGCAGCCCGTTGCTGGCTGCCCTGGACAAGCTGCGCGTCACGGTCTCCAGCTGCGCGTTCCCTCTCGCCCTTCCCGCCGCTCGTGAAGCGCGCCGGACCCAGCAGTCGGTGGCCGATCAACTCAGGGACTACATCCTGCCCCGGCTGTCCCGACTCGACGCGCCGCTGCTGGTCGTCGTCGGCGGCTCCACCGGCGCCGGGAAGTCGACCCTGGTCAACTCACTGGTCGGGCGTCAGGTCAGCGAACCAGGGGTTCTTCGCCCGACCACCCGGTCGCCGGTTCTGGTCCTGAATCCCGAGGACCAGGGCTGGTTCGCCAGCGACCGGGTGCTGCCCGGCCTGGCTCGCACCACCGGTGACGGCCCGGCCGGGGTCTCCCTGCGGCTGGCGACCGACACGACGGTGCCGCTCGGCCTTGCCCTGCTGGATGCTCCGGACGTCGACTCGGTGGTCACCGAGAACCGCGAGATGGCCGACCAGCTGCTGGCCGCCGCCGACCTCTGGTTGTTCGTGACCTCGGCAGCCCGGTACGCCGA
>JALZIL010000329.1 GCA_030860305.1 Actinomycetota bacterium | reverse complement strand
CCGACCGGGTCAAGACCGTGCGGGGCCGACTCGCCGTGGACGGCAGCGAGATCCGACCGTTCCACCATGAGGACGCCGTACGGGCGGCTCGGTTCTTCCGGGATGCCGGCATCACGACGATCGGGGTCTGCTTCCTGCACTCCTACGCCGACCCGGCGCACGAACTCGCGATGCGCGAGGTGCTCACTGCCGAGCACCCGGAGGCGGTGGTGAGCATCTCGAGCGAGGTGCTTCGGGAGTACCGCGAGTACGAGCGGGCGATCACGACCCTGGTCGATGCCGCCGTCAAACCCGACATCACCTCCTACGTGGCCAACATCGCGCGCCGCCTGGCCGATTTCGCCACCGCTGAATCAGCCGACGGGAGAGCAGCGGAGAGCACCCGCGACGTGCCGTTCTACGTGATGAAATCCAACGGCGGGGTCCTCTCGGCGGCCGAGGTGGTGCATCAGCCGATCAGCACGGTGCTGTCCGGACCGGCTGCCGGCGCGCTGGGGGCCGCGGTGATCGCTAGTGCGGCCGGGGTCGGGAAGGTCCTGACCTGCGACGGTGGCGGCACCTCGACCGACGTGACCGTCGTGATCGACGGGCGGCCGGCCCTGACGACGGAGGGCACGGTCGGGGCTTATCCCAGCAAGATCCCGATGATCGACGTGGTCACGGTGGGCGCCGGCGGCGGCTCGATCGCCTGGCTCAGCCCGGAGGGCACCCTCAAGGTCGGACCACAGTCGGCCGGTGCCGATCCCGGACCAGTCTGTTACGGCAAGGGCGGAGTCCAACCGACGATCACCGACGCGCACGTACTGCTCGGCCGCATCCCACCGCACCTGCTCGGCGGCGAGATTCCGTTGGATGCCGACGCCGCCCGGCAGACGGTCGAATCGCTGGCCGCCAAGCTCGGCCGACCGGTCGAGGAGTGTGCCACCGGGATTCTCGAGATCTCGGCCTGGAATCAGGCCAACGCCCTACGCCAGGTGTCGGTCAAGCGTGGGCTGGACGTCAGGGACTTCACGTTGGTCGCCTTCGGCGGATCGGGGTCGCTGTTGGCCTGCCGCCTGGTCGACATACTGGGCCTGGCCGGGGTCCTGGTGCCCCCCAACCCAGGCAACGTCTCGGCGTTCGGTCTGCTCACCGTCGACGTGCGCAACGACTACGTGCGTACCCACGTCGTACGGCAGCACCGCCTCGACCTGGACCGGCTCTCGGCGGTATTGGCCGAACTACAGGTCGACGCCGACTCGGCGTTGCAGCGCGAGGGGTTCCCGGCTGAGGAGCGCCGCTTCGTACGGACTGCCGACGTGCGCTACTACGGGCAGGCCTTCGAGGTCCGGGTCGAGGTGGGTGACGAAGCGCTGGGACGGGATGTGGCCGAGCGGGTCGCGCAGGCCTTTCATGCCGAGCACCGCCGGTTGTACGGCTACGACTTCGCCGATGACCCGCGCCAGCAGGTGGAGTGGGTCAACGTCCGGGTGACCGGGATCGGCCCGATCCGCAGTCCCGACGTGGTGCCGGTCGGGTCTGGTTCCGGGGCGGACAGCGCTCGAACCGGGACACGCCGGGCCTACTTCGAGGACTGGGCCAACGTACCGACCTACAACCGCTCGCAGCTGGGATGCGGTGACGTCATCGAGGGCCCCGCCGTGATCGAGGAGTTCGGCTCAACGGTCCCGCTGCATCCGGGTTTTCGGGCCGAGGTCGACCGGTACGGAAACCTCCGGATCACGCGGAACGCCGCATGACGACCAAGTCCGGTCGCGGCTGGAGCCAGCATCCGTACGGGTACCGGCTCACCGAGACCGACGTCGCGGACGTGGACCCGGTACTGGTGGAGATCATTCAGGGCTATTTGGCCAGCGTTGAGATGGAGGTCGAGACCGCGATCGCGCGGACGTCGCGTTCGCCGATGATCCGGGACGCGCACGACTTCCGGGCGGGGATACACGACCGGCATCTGCGCAAGTTGACCGGCAGGTCGTACTCGGCACTGGTGCACCCGATAGCCCGCGACTTCCCGCTGGAGACGATGCGACCTGGAGACGTGTTCTTCCACAACGATGTGTACGAGTCGGAGGGCGGGATCGGACACTTACCCGACCTGTGCGTCACCGTGCCGGTCTTCGCCGACGACGCGCAGGGTTCGCCGTACGTCGTGGCCTTTGTCCAGGCCTTCGGTCATCACGACGACATCGGCGGATCGGTGCCGGGTTCGATGCCGTCCAATGCGACGAGTGCCTTTCAAGAGGGCCTGATGGTGCCGCCGATCAAGCTGTGGTCGGCAGGCGTGCCCAACGAAGCGGCGCTGCGGATCATGACCCGCAACTCGCGGATGCCGGAATCCCTTGCCGCCGACCTCGATGCGGAGTGCTCGGCCTGTCTGATGGGCGCCCGTCGGCTCGCTGAGCTCTTCGACCGGTACGGAGTCGAGGCTGTCGAATCGGTGTTCGACGCGATCCTGGACAACACCACCGCGACCTATCGGCGCGAGATCCTGACCAAGATCCCGGTCGGCAGTCACGTCTGGGAGGACTACGCCGAACACGACGGCGTCGACCCGCCTCGACTGCATGCCCAGCGGATCACCATGACCCGTACCGGCCCCAACGAACAGGAAGGGGACCGGCTGATCCTGGACTTCACCGGGACGAGCCCGCAGGCCAAGGGGCCGATCAACCACGTGGGGGACTTCGCCGACGGCACGTTCCTGAAGAAGTGGCTGGCGCCGATCCTGCGCA
>JALZIL010000305.1 GCA_030860305.1 Actinomycetota bacterium | reverse complement strand
CGCGTCGATCGCACCGCCGTTGTGACGGACAACCGTGGGAGGATCATCTTGTGCCGCCGTCCGGCGGCTCACCAACGACAATTCCCCCTGGCAGCAACCGGAGGGCGGCGTCAACAGGAGGCCCGCGAAGGGGCCAGCTGCCGGTGTCCACCCAGTGAGCAGACCGCGCAGAAGCGCCCGTTCTGGCCGGGCCCTGCGGCAGCCAACGGGTGATCGCACCCGCCCCGCCGTAGGCGTCCACGACCTGGCGGGTGCGATCAGCCGCCGACTGCCGCAGGGAGCGGCCATAAACGGGCAGGGATGAGAATCAAGGGTGTTCTCCGCTTACGGTCGCCCGGGGGCGCCATCATCTAGGAGGAGTGCTCGCGAGTTACGTGCTGCTGGGTGCGGCGTCGCCAAGCTTCGCTTAGCTTAGCTGCTACCTGGAAGGTGCGGGCGCAGCGGTTCCAACTCTTGCGCGGGTCCGTCCGGTTGGCGGATCGCGCAGCAGTGGCCTACGCCGGGAGCGATGCTGAGCCAGCTTTCCCACCCTGCTTGCACGGCGACGGCGCCTCCGTGCGGCACTCCCAGCCCAGCCTGCGCCCCGACGTCCAGCATGAGCCGGCGCAGGGCCGTTTCGTCCTCGGGAACGTAGTGGGCCAGGACGGCGACGCCCGAGAGCCAGTTCAGCAGGGGGAAGGGTTCGCGCTGGTCTCCCGACGTCCAGTCGCTCATGCAACCGATCCCCCAGATCACCGAGCCGGCGGATGAGCCCATCATCACGGCCCCGTTGTCACTGGCCTCGATGAGGGCTGCCATCGCTGGGCTGCCGGCGATCGTGTCGTAAAGGAGCTCGGGTTTGCCTCCGTCCATGAAGATGATGTCTGCCTGAGCTAGTGCCGTGAGCACCTCCGGATCCGCAGCGTCGTTGCGGTTGTCGAGGTGGCAGTCCTCTGCGTTGACGTCGTTCCGCAGGCGGAACTGGGCCAGCCTTGTGTCCCGGTTCTGTTGTGGTCGGCCCGGGCCGGAGGCGAAGACGCAGGCGACGTTGACCGGTCGGTGGGATGCCCCGCGCCGCGCGCTGGCCAGCTCGATCGCGTACCGGAACACCTGCGGTGAGGTGTCGCCGCCCCCGAGCAGCACCAGCGGCCCGTTTCGTTGCGGCCGCCGTAGGGACGGCGGGTTGCCCTCGGCGATGACCCGTCGTTCATGCGGGATCCCCGCTGACCGGCGGGCTGCGGCAAGGGTGATGCCCTCAGCTTTCGCGGTTCCGGTCGCGATGTCACCGCGTTGACGGTCCACGAAGGCCACGATCAGGTGCGCGGGCGCCAGTTCGGCGCTGGACGCCATCGCTTCGTGCGCCGCCAGCTCCAGCACGCGCAGCGAACTGTCCTCCACGACAAGCTCCCCCTGATGGGGCAGACGCCGGATCGCTTCGCCCTCGAGCTGAAAGTGGATCCCGTTGTTCACCCCGAGCGTGTAGATGATCCGGTCGCGCCAGCGCCGAGGGTCGACCCCGAGCTCGTCGAGAACCGCCCGTGCGGCCGGCGAACGGGTCAGGGCAGCCGCGAGGTGCACTGGGGCGACCCGGGCCTGTCCGCGTTCTCGGGCTTCCTGCTCGGCGGCTGCGAGCACCTCCAGCAGCCACGGGGGGCCATGGCGCCAGTCAGCCCACGAAGGGCAGATCATGAACCATCATCTCCAACGTCGGAACCACCCGGCGGCTCGCAGGTAGATCTCCTCGACGACCTCAGGATCGGGCAGGTGACCACCAGGATAGATCCACAGCTCGACCGGGACCCCGGCGCACTCGAGCGCCGAACGCCAGGCCTGTCCCTGCTCAGGGCAACCCTGCTCGCCGTACAGCAGCAGCATGGGGGTGCGCACCGCAGCCGCCTGGCTGATCTGCGATGCCCGCTCCCATGGGCCGGGGTTGTCCTCTGGTGACCCCCACCGGGCGCGCCGGAACGGCTCGCCTCCCATCTTCTCGTCCATGATCCGCAGGTCGACGACGCCCTCCCACGACACGGCGGCCCGATACGGTCTGCCGGTGGTGACCAGGGCGTTGA
>JALZIL010000014.1 GCA_030860305.1 Actinomycetota bacterium | reverse complement strand
TCCGTTGCTCATCGGAAAGGCACCGAAGTTGGACTCGGTCACCACGATCTGGGCCGCCTCGCCCTCTTCGCTGAGGGCCCCGTCCTCCATCAGTCCTTCGAGCATGTACTGCCGGTCGCAGGCCAGGCCCAACTCGAGTAATGGGCCGGCGAAGCAGCTTCCGGGCTCGATGACCGCGATCAGGCTACGGCTGGTGACGTCCAGGCGCTTGAGCACGCGCTTGTAGAAGTGCCGGATCTCGTTGACGAACCAGTCGCTGTTGCTGTGCTCAGCGATCACCCGCTCGAACGCGAGCACACCGGACGGATCCCCTCTGGTCTTGAACACCCAGGTACCGAGTTCGAGCTCGTTCGTACGCAGATGAAGGATCAGGTCGTCGAGTTCCCGACTCATGGCCAGCGGCCAGAAGTCAGCGCCCAGTTCATAGATCCGCTCGAGGTTCTCCGGTACTGCACCGCGGGGACCGGAGACGGTGATAGTCACGACCTTGCTGTCGCGGTCGAGTGTGGCCTCGACATGCCGGTAGCGAATCTCGGTGTCTGTGATCGTCGGCTCGAGCGGCGTCAGAGCTACCGCCGCCGCGCCGCCGAGTCGTTCGGAGTCCTTGGCGGCCTTGCCGGCCGCGGCACTGACGGCGTCGGCCCAATCCTTCTTCGGCGCGACAGCATCAACCAGGCGCCAGGCCACTGCCGTCTTCCCGCGGATGCCTTCGGACTTGGTGGCGAAGACATCAGCGAGGTCCTTGCGTACGCCGCGCTTGTCGACGACCCGGGTGAGCCCTCCGGTGCCTGGCAGCACACCGAGCAACGGCAGTTCGGGCAGCGAGACCGAGGAGGAGTTGTCGTCGATCAGCAGGATCTGGTCACAGGCGAGTGCGAGTTCGTACCCGCCTCCGGCACACGCGCCGGTCACGGCGGCGAGATAGGTCTGACCGGAGTTCGCGGTCGCATCTTCCATGCCGTTGCGGGTCTCGTTGGTGAACTTGCAAAAGTTCACCTTCCAGGGGTGCGTCGATGCGGCGAGCATGCGGATGTTGGCGCCGGCGCAGAAGGACTTCTCCTTGCCGCTGGTCACCACTACCGCCTTGACCTCGGGATGCTCGAAACGCAGCCGCGTCGTGGCGTCGTACAGCTCGATGTCCACGCCGAGGTCGTAGGAGTTCAGCTTGAGCTCGTACCCAGGCACGATGCCGCCTTGCTCGTCGACATCGAGGGTGAGCGTGGCGATCTCGCCGTCGACCGCGAGCTTCCAGTGCCGATAGGCCTCGGGGCGGGTCCGGAAGCTCACAGTCGGCACGTCACTCACGATGGGCACGGGTGCGGCATCGGTTTCTGTCACTGGTACGCCGGCACTGGTCATGACTTGTAGCTCCTCGAGGTGCGGGGGTATCCTAATTGTCTACAGATTCGTGGCGCATCGTCAAGTGGTTGTCGCATATTATGCCGCCATGATCCGCTTGACAGGTGTCTCGTAGGTGAGACTTCCCGCCTGTGTCACGATCGGCACGGAGGTAGCCGCACGTGGAAATCCCGCAGGAGTTGACCGGTGCCGGTCTGGCGCCCGGATGGGTCGGCAAGCCCAGCCCACCGGGTGTCGCGGCCCGGCGGCACGAGTTCGGTACGGCCAGCGCGTCGTCGTACCTGCTGACCGTCCTCGGGGAGTTCGTGCTCCCACGCAGACGGCCGGTGTGGACCGCCGCGCTGACCGACACGCTGGAGTTGCTGGGCATCGAGCACCGTGCTGCTCGGCAGGCGCTGGCCCGTACCGGCGCGGATGGGCTGATCGCGTCGGCCAAGGTCGGCAGGCGGGCACAGTGGACTCTGACCGCGACCGGTCGACGGTTGCTCAGCGACGGCGCGGAGCGGATCTACACCTTCGCCAGCGAGACCCCGGACTGGGACGGTGAGTGGCTGGTCCTGCTGGTCAGCGTCCCGGAGACCGAGCGCGGCCTACGCCGGCGCGCGCGTACCCGGTTGGCGTGGGCCGGCTTCGGGTCGCCCGCCCCTGGTGTGTGGGTCACTCCGCGACCCCAACTCGCCGACGAAGCCCGGGAGGTGCTGGCCGATCTCGGCCTGAACCGGTCGGTGTTCTCCTTCGTCGGGGGGCATGCCGGGATCGGCCACGAGCCGGAACTGGTCAACCGGGCCTGGGACTTGCCGGAGATCGCCGCCAGGTATGACCGGTTCCTGGACACCTTTGCCGACCTCGAACCCGCCGACGACACCGAGGCGCTGCTGTCCCAGATCCATCTCGTGCACGAATGGCGACGGTTCCCGTTCCTGGACCCGCAGTTGCCGACAGCGCTGCTGCCCCGCGACTGGGTAGGACGAAGCGCGCGCGAACTCTTCCGCGACAAGCACGACGCCTGGCGTGACGGTGCGACCGCCCAGTGGAAGCTGCTGTCCTCGAGCTAGGCGACCCCGAGCAGCCGTCGCGCGGTCGGCTCGTCGGCCCGGAAGTCGGCGGTCGAGCAGCGGTGCGCGATCTGGCCCTTGACCATCACGGCGATCTCGTCGGCGACCAAAAACGCCAGGTGCAGGTCCTGTTCGACCAACAGCACGGTCACGCCCTGCCCCTTGAGGGTTGTGATCACCCCACCGATCTGGTCCACGATCGTCGGCGCCAAGCCGTCGGAGGGCTCGTCCATCAGCAGCATCCGTGGCCCGGTGAGCAGGGCCCGGGCGATGGCCAGCATCTGTTGCTCGCCGCCGGAGAGCTGACCACCGAGGTGACTGCGGCGCTCAGCCAGTCGCGGCAGCAACTCCAGGACCTTCGGGACCGTCCAAGTGCCCGTACCGCCACCGCGTCGGGAGGCCAGCGCCAGATGTTCGGTGACGTCGAGGTTCGGCCAGATCCG
>JALZIL010000212.1 GCA_030860305.1 Actinomycetota bacterium | reverse complement strand
CCAGCGCGCCCCCGCCCGGGCCATGCTGCGCGCCGTCGGCATGCGCGACGAGGACATGGCCAAACCGCAGATCGGCATCGCCTCGTCCTGGAACGAGATCACCCCGTGCAACCTCTCCCTGGACCGGTTGGCCAAGCGGGTCAAGAAAGGCATCCGTGCGGCCGGTGGCTTCGGGATGGAGTTCGGGACGATCTCGGTCTCCGACGGGATCTCGATGGGGCACGAAGGGATGCGTGCCTCCCTGGTCAGCCGCGAGGTCATCGCCGATTCGGTGGAGACCGTCATGTTCGCCGAGCGTTTCGACGGTTCGGTCCTGCTTGCCGGCTGTGACAAGTCGTTGCCCGGCATGCTGATGGCCGCGGCCCGGCTCGATCTTGCTGCAGTCTTTCTCTACGCCGGGGCCACCATGCCGGGCAGGCTCCATGACCGCGACCTCACAATCATCGATGTCTTCGAAGCTGTCGGGGCCTGTGCACGTGGCCTGATGACCGAGGCAGAACTGACCGAGATCGAGAAGGCCACCTGCCCCGGCGAGGGTGCATGCGCCGGCATGTACACCGCGAACACGATGGCCAGTGCGGCCGAGGCACTGGGCATGTCCCTGCCCGGTAGTGCTGCCCCACCGGCCATCGACCGCAGACGCGACGACTTCGCCGTCGCTTCGGGCGAGGCCGTCGTCGGGCTGCTGCAGCGCGGCATCACCGCCCGCCAGATCATGACCCGCAAGGCTTTCGAGAACGCGATCACTGTCGTCATGGCCCTCGGCGGATCGACCAATGCGGTGCTGCACCTGCTGGCCATGGCCAAGGAAGCCCAGGTACCACTCACCCTGGACGACTTCAATGTCATCGGTGACCGGACGCCGCACCTGGCCGATGTCAAGCCGTTCGGCCGGTACGTCATGTCCGACGTGGACCGCATCGGGGGAGTGCCCGTCGTGATGAAGGCGCTGCTGGATGCTGGCCTGCTGCACGGGGACTCGCTGACTGTCACCGGTAGAACCGTGGCCGAGAACCTCGCCGACATCGATCCTCCCGACCCCGACGGCGAGATCATCCGCGCGCTGAGCAACCCGATACATCGCACCGGCGGTCTGCTGGTGCTGCGCGGATCCCTGAGCCCGGACGGTGCCGTCGTGAAGTCGGCCGGCTTCGACAGTGACGTCTTCGAGGGCACCGCAAGAGTGTTCGAGGGTGAGGCCGATGCCATGGCGGCGGTCAGCGACGGCACCCTGCAGACGGGGGACGTCCTCGTCATCCGGTACGAGGGTCCCAAAGGCGGACCCGGCATGCGCGAGATGCTCGCCGTGACTGGGGCGATCAAGGGTGCTGGCCTCGGCAAGGACGTCCTGCTGCTCACCGACGGACGTTTCTCCGGCGGTACAACCGGCCTCTGCGTCGGTCACGTCGCCCCGGAGGCGACCGACGGCGGACCGATCGCGTTCGTCCGAGACGGTGACCAGATCCGGCTCGACATGTCGACTCGGACCCTGGACCTACTCGTCGACGAGACCGAACTCGCGAGCCGACGTGCGGGCTGGACCCCCCCGCAAACGCGATACCCGACAGGCGTGCTCGGCAAGTACGCAAAGCTGGTCGGCTCGGCAGCCGAGGGCGCCGTCTGCGGCTAGCTCGGTGTGAGCAGCAGGATGACACCGCGGCCCGATGAGCCAGCGTCGTAATCCGGTGGTGGCCGCCGCGCGGGAGCACTGGAACTGAAATGCTCCGGTCTCGACGCCGCCGACCTAGCCCGTCGCGCAGTGGAGCCCTCCACGATGTCGCTGCTCGGCCTGGTGCGGCACATGGCCGAGGTCGAGCGCGGCTGGTTTCGACGGGTGATGGCCGGCCAGGAAGCGCCGCCGCACTTCTACTCCAAGACCGACCCCGACGGAGATTTCACCGGGGCAGTGCCCGACCCGGAGGTTGTCGAGCGGGCCTGGAACACCTGGCGGGCCGAGGTCGAATTCGCCGGGCGGTTCGTGGCGCAGGCGCCGGACCTAGACGTCACCGGCAGCGATCCTTGGCGCGGACCGATCTCGCTGCGCTGGGTGCTGGTGCACATGGTGGAGGAGTACGCCCGACACAACGGCCACATCGACCTGCTGCGCCAGCGCATCGACGGGGCGGTGGGCCAGTAGCCGACGAGTCGGGGTGCGACGGGGGGTTTGACTCCAGTGTTTTCATGCGTCAGGCTGAGGACGTGCCATTGATTTCGTACCTCGTAGTAATCACTTAGCGCGCGGTCCGCTCCGGACCGACGCGCTCACCCTTCGTGCTCTGCACGAAGGGTTTTTTGTTGCCGTCAGCCACGTTGCCACGAGAGTCACCGACAGGAGCACCGACCATGAGCACTGATCCGATCGACGACACGAGCTGTACCGGCGCGCAGAGCCTGGTCCGCTCGCTCGAAGCGGTCGGCACCGACGTGGTGTTCGGTATTCCGGGTGGCGCGATCCTTCCGCTCTACGATCCGTTGTTCGACTCCACTGCCGTCCGCCACGTCCTGGTCCGCCACGAGCAGGGTGCCGGCCACGCCGCGGAGGGATATGCCCAAGCCACCGGCAAGGTCGGCGTCTGCATGGCCACCTCCGGGCCGGGCGCGACGAACCTGGTCACCCCGATCGCCGATGCACACATGGACTCGGTACCGATCGTGGCCATCACCGGCCAGGTGCCCAGCGCGTCCATCGGCAGCGACGCGTTCCAGGAAGCTGACATCTGCGGCATCACGATGCCGATCACCAAGCACAACTTTCTGGTGACCGACCCGGCCGACATCCCATCGACGGTTGCAGCGGCCTTTCACCTCGCTGCGAGCGGGCGGCCCGGCCCGGTCCTAGTCGATGTGCCCAAGGACGTTCTCCAGGCGCGAACCACCTTCAGCTGGCCCAGCCGGGTCGACCTGCCGGGGTACCGGCCGAACCTGCGTCCGCACGGAAAGCAGGTACGCGAAGCGGCCACGGTCATCACCCAGGCGAAACGCCCGGTGCTCTATGTCGGCGGAGGCGTGCTGAAAGCCCACGCATGCGCAGAGTTGGCCCAGCTGGCCGAACTCACCGGCGCCCCGGTCGTGACGACCCTGATGGCCCGCGGCGCATTCCCGGACAGCCACCCGCAGAACCTCAAGATGCCCGGCATGCACGGCAACGTCGCGGCAGTGACGGCATTGCAGCGCAGCGACCTTCTGATCTGCCTCGGCGCACGATTCGACGACCGGGTGACCGGCAAGTTGTCCACCTTCGCCCCCGGCGCCAAAGTCATCCACGCCGACATCGATCCGGCCGAGATCTCGAAGAACCGCCTCGCCGACGTACCGATCGTGGGGGACTGCAAGGAGACGATCGCCGCCCTGTACGACGCCCTGGCGGCTGAGTTCGCCGCCGGCCGCAAGCCTGATCTCACCGCCTGGTGGCGCCAACTAGACGGCTACCGGGAGACCTATCCGCTGGGCTACGAGTGGCCCGACGACGGAGAACTGGCCCCGCAGTACGTGATCGAGCGACTCGGGGCGATCGCCGGTCCGGATGCGCTCTATGTGGCTGGTGTCGGTCAGCACCAGATGTGGGCTGCCCAGTTCATCAGCTACGAGAAGCCCTACACCTGGCTGAACTCCGGGGGCCTGGGAACGATGGGGTACGCCGTGCCGGCGGCAATGGGCGCCAAGGTCGGCCGGCCCGAGGCGACCGTGTGGGCCATCGACGGCGACGGTTGCTTCCAGATGACCAATCAGGAACTGGCAACCTGCGCGATCGAGGGGATACCGATCAAGGTAGCCATCATCAACAACGGCAACCTCGGCATGGTTCGCCAGTGGCAGACGCTGTTCTACGACGGTCGCTACTCCAACACCGGCCTGGGCACCCTGCAGACCGAGCAGACCCGCCGGATCCCGGATTTCGTCCTCCTCGCTGAGGCGCTGGGTTGCGTCGGGTTGCGGTGCGAGACGAAGGCAGACGTGGACATGACGATCGAGAAGGCCATGGCGGTCAACGATGCTCCGGTGGTCGTGGACTTCTGCGTCGGTCAGGATGCCCAGGTCTGGCCCATGGTTCCGGCCGGCACCAGCAACGACGAGATCCTCGCCGCGCGCGACGTGCGCCCGGTCTTCGACGAGTCCCAGGTCTGAGGTTCCCATGAGTAGGCACACTTTGTCGGTCCTGGTCGAGAACAAACCCGGTGTCCTCGCGCGGGTCTCGGCGTTGTTCAGCCGTCGCGGGTTCAACATCGACTCGCTTGCCGTGGGCCCGACCGAGAACGCGGACCTGTCGCGCATGACCATCGTCGTGAACGTCGCCTCCCAACCGCTCGAGCAGGTCACCAAGCAATTGAACAAGCTGATCAACGTGATCAAGATCGTCGAACTCGATGACGACGCCGCAGTCCAGCGTGAACTGCTCTTGGTGAAAGTCGCCGCATCCCTGGCAGATCGCACGGTCGTGCTGCAGACCGCCGAACTGTTCCGGGCTCGTGTCGTCGATGTCAACGCCGAGAGCGTCACTCTCGAGGCCACGGGTGCGCCGGCCAAACTCGAGGCCCTGCTCGAGGTGCTCACCCCCCTGGGTATCAAGGAGATGGCACAGTCGGGAGTCGTGGCGATGGCCCGCGGTCCCCGTTCCATTGCTGGCGCCGGCCCCTTGCGCGCGGTGGACCGCGCGTCGTGACTCCGCTGGCTCGTACGGCATCACCTGCACGCCCCTGACCCGCTCACACCGCCCCGACGAACTCCCGAAAGGACACCTGCGTTACATGGCTGCCGAGATCTTCTACGACGACGATGCCGACCTGTCTGTGATCCAGGGACGGGTCGTGGCCGTCCTGGGCTACGGCAGCCAGGGGCACGCGCATGCGCTGTCGCTGCGCGACTCCGGCGTCGACGTACGCGTCGGACTGCCCGAAGGCTCGAAGAGTAGGGCCAAGGCCGAGGCCGAGGGGCTGCGTGTCATCACTCCGGACGAAGCCTCCGCAGAAGCTGACGTGATCATGATTCTGGCCCCGGACCACATCCAACGCACGCTTTACACCGAGTCGGTGGAGCCCAACCTGCAGGACGGTGATGCGCTGTTCTTCGGGCATGGATTCAACATCCGATTCGGCTACATCACTCCACCGTCCAATGTGGACGTGGCTATGGTTGCGCCGAAGGGACCCGGTCACCTCGTGCGTCGAGAGTTCTCGGACGGTAAAGGAGTTCCATGCCTGGTCGCCGTCGAGCAGGATCCGTCCGGCAACGCCCTGCCTCTCGCGCTCTCCTATGCCAAGGGAATCGGTGGGACGCGGGCTGGAGTCATCAAGACTACTTTCACCGAGGAGACCGAGACCGACCTCTTCGGAGAGCAAGCTGTCCTATGTGGAGGGTTGTCGGCGCTGGTCGTGGCCGGATACGAGACCCTGACTGATGCGGGATACCAGCCCGAGATCGCCTACTTCGAGTGCTTGCACGAGCTCAAGCTGATCGTCGACCTGATGTACGAGGGCGGAATAGCCAAGCAGCGCTGGTCGGTTTCGGACACGGCAGAGTACGGCGACTACACCTCCGGTCCGAAAGTCATCGACGCTCACGTCCGCGAGACCATGTCCGGACTGCTCGCCCGGATCAAGGACGGATCCTGGGCCAGGGACTTCATCGCCGACCAGGACGCCGGAGCCCCGGACTTCAAAGCAAAACGCGCAGCCGCCGAGGCGCACCCGATCGAGTCCACCGGACGCGACCTGCGCGGGCTGATGAGCTGGGTCAAGACCGAGGACGACTACCATGGCAGCGCCGCGCGGAACTGACTACTCCTTCTGTGAAGTCCTGCCAGCCAGCAGGACTCAGCCGGGGAGGGTCAACGCCCTCGCCGGGCGCGGTGAGCGGCGAAATACTGCGCTGCCGGTCCAAGACTCAGCAGGACGATGATGAGGCCGGCCATCACCAGGCCGATCAACTGAGAGACGATGCCACCACCGTCGGTGCTGGGATCTCCCAGGCTGCCTAGAAAGCCGATCAATCCCAAGCCGGCCACGAGAGACGCCGCGACGATGAGCAACACTCTGCTGCGCCCGCTCAGCGCCAGTACCGAGCCCCAGATCAACATCACGGCAATGCTCACGACGAGTAGGCCGACGACGATCAGAACTCCCAGAATGGCCCCGGCGATTCCGGTTCCGCCGTCGTCAACGCCGGTCAGGAAGCTACCTCCAGCGAACAGCACGATTGCGACAATCACTGCGAAGGCGCCGAGGATGAAGCCGAGGACCGAAGCGGTGGTCACTGCGGGAGGGCGCTGTGGCGGGGCGCCGCCGCCATAGCCATAGCCATAAGGCTGCGGATGGCCAGGCTGCTGACCGTAGCCATAGGGCTGAGGGGAGCCCGATTGTTGGCCGTACCCGGGTTGTTGGCCGTACCCAGGCGGCTGGCCGTACCCAGGCTGCTGACCGTACCCGGGTTGACCGTATCCAGGTTGTTGTGGGTTGTCGCCGTAGGAAGTCATCCGGTCTGCCCCTGCAGTGGTGTGGTCAGCCGAACGTCTTGCCGCCGCGTGCGGTGATCCACGCCTTTGACTGCGGGTTCACGAGGAACACGATAATGAGGATCGGGAAGATGAAGCTGATCAGGGACGACGCCTGAAAGTAGATGAGCATCGAGATCAGATTGATCACGATCGATGCCGCGGCCAACCCGAGCAGGATGACGAAGTTCTTGCCCTGCAAGGCCTGGACGCCGCCGTAGATGAGGCCGGCCGATATCACCAGGCCGAGGATGACAAAGATGACCAGGGAGCTGGGAACGCCGAAGCTACCGATCACGCTGAATGCCAGCAGGCCCCCGATCAGACCCAGTCCACCGGAGATGAAGGCTAGGACCGCTGCCGCGGTGACCATCCCAGGGCGGTTCTGGGTAGCCGCTGCCCCGTACCCGGCCGGAGGCGCGGATGGATAGGAGCCCGGCTGGCCGTACCCGGGCTGAGCCTGCTGGCCGTACCCAGCTGATCCGGAGTCCGGGAGGTTACCGGAGGTCGGCTGGTGTGGCTGGCCGTACTGTTGCTGACCGTACTGGGATTGACCGTAGTCGGGCTGGCCGTGCTGCGGTTGAGAACTGGGGTCCGTGGCGCCTGGCTGGGTCATGGAAGCCTTTCCCTGATAAGTCCTGTGAGTGTGCTGCGAAGTGTTGGGCAGCGGCACGTCCGAGGTCAAGCACCTGGCTCGTATGGCGCGGAGCACAGCGGGCGAGTTCTTTAGGCTGTTGGCGTGTCCACCCCCCGGCCAGTCGTCCTGATCGCCGAAGAACTGGCTCCCCGAGTCGTGGAGTTGCTCGAACCCGACTACGAGTTGCGGCACGTCGACGGCACTGACCGGCCCGCTCTGTTAGCCGCTCTTCGAGACGCCTCCGGCGTTTTGGTGCGCAGTGCCACCAAGATCGACGCAGAAGCCCTCGCCGCTGCCCCGTTCCTGCGGGTGGTCGCCCGCGCCGGGATCGGACTGGACAACGTCGACGTAGCGGCCGCGACCGGCCGCGGTGTCCTGGTCGTCAACGCGCCGCTGTCCAACATCTGGTCGGCAGCCGAGCACGCTGTCGCGCTGTTGCTCGCCACGGCGCGGCAGGTCCCGGCCGCGGACGCCTCGCTGCGAGCCGGTGCCTGGAAGCGGTCATCCTTCAGCGGCGTAGAGATCGCCGACAAGACCGTCGGTGTCCTCGGCCTCGGGCGGATCGGGCTGCTCTTCGCCGCGCGGATGAAGGCGTTCGAGGCGCGTGTCATCGCCTACGACCCCTATATCCAACCCGGCCGCGCCACCCAACTCGGCATACATCTTGTCTCCCTCGCAGAGTTGTTGCGCGAGAGCGACTTCATCTCCATCCACCTGCCCAAGACTCCCGAGACCATCGGATTCCTAGGTGCGAAGGAACTTGCAGCGACCAAGCGCGGGACGATCCTGGTCAACGCCGCTCGCGGTGGGCTGGTCGACGAACAAGCCCTGGTGGAATCGCTGCAGTCCGGCCATCTCGGCGGCGCCGGCATCGATGTGTACGACACCGAACCCTGCACCGACAGCCCGCTGTTCGCCCTGCCCAACGTCGTGGTCACCCCGCACTTGGGTGCCTCGACCGCGGAAGCGCAGGACAAGGCCGGCGTGGCCGTGGCCAAGTCGGTACGGCTCGCGCTGCAAGGTGACTTCGTTCCGGACGCGGTCAACGTCCAGGCCGGCGGCGTGGTCGCCGAGGAGGTACGGCCGGGGCTGTCCTTGGCCGAGAAGCTTGGCCGGATCTTCACCGCGATCGCCGGCGGCATCCCACCGCGGCTGTCGGTCGAGGTCCGGGGGGACATCGTCGAACACGATGTCAGCGTGCTGCAGTTGGCCGCGCTCAAGGGCATCTTCACCGACGTCGTCGAGGAGCAGGTCACCTTCGTCAATGCGCCCTTGCTCGCCAGGGACCGCGGCCTGGAAGTCGATCTGATGACCGATCCGATCAGCGAGGATCATCGCAACCTGACCACCCTGAGGGGCGTGATGGCCGATGGCCGTGAGATCTCGGTGTCGGGCACTGTGACTGGCCCTCGGCTGGTGGAAAAGCTGACCGAGGTGGTCGGTTTCGAGGTCGACCTGCGGCCTGAGGGTTATCTGTTGTTCTTCCGCTACGTCGACCGGCCCGGTGTGGTCGGGACGATGGGTGCCCTGCTCGGCGACGCCGAGATAAACATTGCCGCAGCGCAGGTCAGCCGGGCCGGCGCCGGCGGCGAGGCGCTGATGGCGATTACTACGGATTCCGAAGTGGAACCCGAACTGCTGGCCACGATCGCCGAACGGATCGGGGCCCGCGATGCCCGGATGGCCGACCTGACAACTGGCTGATTGGCGTAGATTGCGGCCTTGCGTTACGTTCCTCGGCGATGCGTCAGGGGTGGCGCGCGGCAAAGGAGCCAAGCAGATGCGCAGTCACACCACAATGCCCGCGCGTCGTCGGACGAAGGGCGTCCTCGCAGCGACCGTCCTAGCGATGCTCACCGTCGCGGTCGCTCCGGTCTCCAGCGCCATGGCGGCGCCGGACGTTCCGGATCTGACCGCCGGTGGACCGCTGAGCGCAGAACGCGTGTCGGTGCCCAAGGCGGCAACCAGCCGACTGGCCCAAAGCGATCCATCGGTATTGGAGGCCACAGGCACCGAACCGACCGCCGTTGTGGTGAAACTCGACTACGACGCCCTCGCGACCTATGAAGGCGATCTGCCGGGTTACGAGGCCACCAGTCCTTCGGTGACCAACGCTCCCTTCGATCGCGGCAGCCAAGCCGCACGCCGGTACGAAACCCTTATCGCGGGCATCGAGGGCAACTTCCTCGCTGCACTGCAAGCGGCAGTTCCCGGCGCCGTGGTCGGCGCCCAATTGCGGATCGTCTACGGCGGCGTCGCTCTGACCCTGCCCGCGAACCGGGCACGTGACCTTCTCGCGCTTCCCGGGGTCGTCGCCGTCCAGCGGGATGGTCTGGCGCAGCCGTTGACCGACTCCAGTCCGGAGTTCATCGGCGCGCCCACGCTGTACGACGCATTGGGCTCGGACACCACCGCGGGCGAAGGCGCGATCGTGGGCATCCTCGACTCCGGCTCCTGGCCTGAGCACCCCTCGTATCTCGACCCAGGAATCGCCGCCCCGCCGTCGCGGGGCGATGGCGAAGCCCGGGTCTGCAACTTCGGCGACAACCCGCTGACCGCTGCCAGCGACCCCTTCGTGTGCAACGACAAGTTGATCTCCGGTGAGCCGTTCCTGGACACC
>JALZIL010000204.1 GCA_030860305.1 Actinomycetota bacterium | reverse complement strand
TAGCCGGAGTAGGCCGCGGAGCCAGTGCGGGCATGGGCCATGACCATCTCCCCGCGGCTGGTTCCCGCGAGGTCGCCGGTGAACCGCTTGACGAACGTGGTTCGTACGATCCGGGCGCCCTCGACATCCAGGACCTCCTGTTCGTCCCAGCTGTCGAAGTCGAAAGAGGCGGTGATCTGTGTCGTCATGAGCTATGTCTATCGGTCCCGCGAACCCAGGAATTGAACAATCCCGACAGGCGCGGCGCGCCGCCGTTCCACGTTATGTCCGAAGGCTCCGCTCGGCCGCTGCCTCCGTGCAGTTCTTCGGATACAGCCAGCCGGCAGCTCGCCCGCTGGCTAGGGGCGCTGGCTCCCGAAGTTGTAGTTGCCGTCGCCAAAGTAGGAATAGGCCCGCCAGCGATAAGTGCCAGCAGCACCGGCGTAGCTGATGCTCTCGTCCGGAGAGAAGCTCTGGCTGTAGGCCACTCCCACCCAGCTCAGGCCGTTCCAGAACTCCAGGGCCAGGTCGAAATCGACACCGTCGGGTCCGTCCAGGCAGCCCTGGTGGGTGCCGGCGGCTGCCACGAACCCCGCCGAGCTGGCGTAGTAGGCCTGGTCCCCGGTTCCGATCAAGAATCCGCTGAACTGCTCAGGCAGGCCGCCGCAGCCGATCGGCGCGGGGGCAGGTGGCGGTTCCGGAGCCGGCGGTGGCTCCGGAGCCGGCGGTGGTTCCGGAGCCGGCGGAGGTTCCGGAGCCGGCGGAGGTTCCGGGGCCGGCGGTGGAGCGCCAAGGCTGTAGAGCAGCCGATTCGGCGAGCCGGGGCCCGGGTCGATGATCAGATCGGCGGTTGCCGAGCCGACGAGAGCGTCGGTCACGGCCGCGGGAGCGGCAGCCGGGCTCTGTTGGGCGAGCAGGGCCGCAGCCCCGGCGACGTGCGGTGAGGCCATCGAGGTACCGCTGTAGATGGCGACAGCGGTGTCGCTGTCGACACCGGCCGACGTGATCGACGAACCCGGCGCGAAGATGTCCACGCACGTACCGAAGTTGGAGAACGAGGATCGGACGTCCTCGACGGTCGTGGACCCGACCGTGATCGCTTCGGCGACCCGCGCTGGCGACTGGTTACACGCGTCGGAACTCTGGTTGCCGGCCGACACCGCGTAGGTGACACCGTCGGCGATGGACCTGCGCAGGGCGTCGTCCAGTGAGCTCGACACACTGCCGCCCAAGCTCAGATTGCCCACGGCCGGCGCACCAGCGGCATGGTTCTCGGTGATCCAGTCCAGACCGGCGATGACGGTCGAGTCAAAGCCGCTGCCCTGGCAGTCCAGCACTCGTACGGCGACCAGGTTGATCGCCTTGGCCATGCCGTACGTCGAGCCGCCGACGGTGCCGGCCACGTGCGTACCGTGGCCGTTGCAGTCGTCGGCGCTGCCACCGTCGATGGCGTCGAAGCCGCTCACCGCGCGGCCGCCGAACTCAGTGTGGCTGAGGCGGATTCCGGTGTCGATGACGTACGCGGTCACCCCGCTACCGGTGACGTCATGGGTGTAACTGCCCGAGAGCGGCAAAGCCCGCTGGTCGACTCGGTCGAGCCCCTGCGTCGCGGGGAACTGCGTGTCGTGCAACGACACCCGTTGATCGGCCTCGATGTAGGCCACAGCCGGGTTTCGGCGCAGCACATCCAGCGCTCGTTGCGGCAGCCTGGCTGCGAAACCATTCAGGACGGTTGCGTATTCGAAGCGCACGAGTGCACCGCTGCGCCGCGCCTCGGCGACGGCCGCGGCGCGGCTGGATTTCACCCCTGGTCCTGGACGCATGACGACGATGTACTGATCAGCGACGGCGGTGGAGCGCTCGGTGCCGAAGACCGGTACGCGCGGCTTCTCGTCCGCGCCGGCCACACCGGTCCCGACGATGCCGATTCCGATCCCGACGGTGGTGATCGTCACGGCGGCCGCGGCAACCAGTTTCGATCGTCGCCGGATCGGTGTGTTCACAGTTCTCCCCGTTGTTGACGTGCTTCTTGGCGCAGGACATGCGTTCTCGGCCGTGCTGGTTCTCGGCGTGGACCTACGTTGATCGCGCAGGCGTGCTGCCTGCTGGACCGCCAGTGTTCCTCACCCCGTGCCTGGCCGGTCCCATCGTGTTCTACGCGCGACCCCGGCGTCCATGCCTGGGACCGGAAATCTCAGCTGAACTCCAAACGGCCGTGCGGCGGCCATCGTGGGGTGCGGGCGCAACGCCGTACGACAGAACGCCAGTACGGCAGAACGACTACTGCAGAACGCCGGTACTACGCAACGCCGTACGTGCAGAAAAGCCGGTACTGCAGAACGACGTACGGCGCACCGGCCGCTGGAGCGAGACCGAACGCACGCCGTACCGCATCTGTCGAGGGAGCCGCACCGATCGGTGCGTCAGCTAGCTACGGACGCTGCATCCCGAAGGCGAAGCTGCCGCTGCCGGAGTAGGAGAAGACCCTCCAGCGGTAGGTGCCGGCGACACTCGTTGTGTAGGTGATGGTTTCATCCGCGGTCACGCCCTCGGCGCGAGCCACCGAGGTCCATCCACCTGTGCTGTTCTTGCGGTACAGCACCAGGTCGAAGTCGGCTCCACTACTGGGGCCGTCCAAGCAGCCCCGGTGGGTGCCGGCCGCAGCCGAGAAGCCGGCGTTGCTGGTGTAGTAGATCTGGCTGCCGGTGCCGGCCAACGAGCCGGTGAACTGCTCGGGCAGACCACCGCAACCGGGAGGCGGCGGAGGCGGCGGGGGGGTTGATCCGCCGAGGGTGTACAGCAGCCGGTTCGGCGACCCCGAGCCCGCGTTGGTGATCACGCCGGTGGTCGCGGAGTTCACCAGGCCGTCACGTACGGCCTGCGGTGAGACAGAGCCGTTCTGCTGGACGAACAGGGCCGCCGCCCCCGCGACGTGCGGAGAAGCCATCGAGGTGCCGCTGATCGTGTTGGTGGCCGTGTCGCTGGTGTGCCAGGCCGACGTGATCGAGGAGCCCGGAGCGAAGATGTCCAGGCAGGTCCCGAAGTTGGAGAACGAGGACCGGGCATCGGCAACCGTCGTGGAGCCGACAGTGATCGCCTCCGCGACCCTTGCCGGCGACTGGTTGCAGGCGTTCGCGTTGGAGTTTCCGGCAGCGACGGCATAGGTGATTCCGTCGGCGATGGAGTTGCGTACCGCGGTGTCCAGCGCGCTGGACGCGCTGCCACCCAGGCTCATGTTGGCCACGGCCGGCGCACCGGCGGCGTGGTTGCCGGTCACCCAGTCGATGCCGGCGATCACCTGGGAGTTTGAGCCGCTGCCTTGGCAGTTCAGCACCCGGACGCCGACGATCCGGACACTCTTGGCTACGCCGTACGTGCCACCGCCGACGGTGCCCGCCACATGCGTGCCGTGACCGTTGCAGTCGTCCGCGCTGCCGCCGTCGATGGCATCGTGGCCGGTGACGGCTCGGCCACCGAAGTCGGTGTGGCTGAAGCGAACTCCGGTGTCGATGATGTAGGCGGTGACGCCGCTGCCGGTGAAGTTGTCGGTGTAGCTGTTGTTCAGCGGAAGTGCCCGCTGATCCACCCGGTCGAGCCCCTGCGTCGCCGGGGACTGCGTGGCGTTCAGTGTGATCGTCTGGTCGACCTCGATGTAGTCGACGTTGGAGTTGCTGCGCAGCACGTCGAGTGCCCGCTGCGGCAGTCTGGCCGCGAAGCCCTGCAGCGCGTTGGCGTACTCCCGTTGCACCTGAGCACCGTTGCTACGGGCCAGCGCGACGGCCGCCGACCGGTTGGCCGCGGCCTGCGCGCCCGGCTTCATCACGACGATGTACTGGCCGTCGATGGCGCTCGGATTCTGGGTGCCCTCGACGGCTACCTGTCCTTCGTCGGCGCCGGCAACACCGGCTCCCCCGGTAGCGACCGCTAGCGCGGCCGCAGTGACGGCGATTGCGCGCCGCCAAATCGGTGTTGTCACGTTTCTCCTCGCTCGCTGTCAGGTCGGTGGCAGTGCTGTTCGGTGGCAGTGCTGTTCGGTGGCAGTGCTGTTCGGTGGCAGTGCTGTTCGGTGGC
>JALZIL010000128.1 GCA_030860305.1 Actinomycetota bacterium | reverse complement strand
TACGGATCCGGGCGAGTTCGGAGGAACCCAGCGTGATCGGGGGTAGCGCGCACGACGAATCGCCGGAGTGGATTCCGGCCTCCTCGATGTGTTCCATGACGCCGCCGAGAAACAACTCGATCCCGTCGTAGAGCGCATCGACGTCGATCTCGACCGCGTCCTCGAGAAATCTGTCGACCAGGACCGGATGGGCCGCGCTGACCTGGGTGCTCTTGGCGATGTAGGCCTCCAGCGCAGCGTCGTCGTAGACGATCTCCATCCCCCGGCCGCCGAGGACGTAGGACGGCCGGACGAGCACCGGGTAGCTCACGGCCTCGGCGATCGCTCGGGCCTCGTCGTAGGAGGTGGCCATTCCGTGCTTGGGCGCCGGAAGTCCGGCCGCGGCCAGGACCCGGGCGAAAGCACCTCGCTCCTCGGCCAGATGGATCGCCTCCGGAGCCGTTCCGAGAATGGGGATTCCGGCGTCTTTCAGCGGTTGGGCCAAGCCCAACGGGGTCTGCCCGCCGAGCGTGCAGATCACCCCGACAACCGGTCCAGCCGCCCGCTCGGCTTCGATGACTTCCATGACGTCCTCGAAGGTCAACGGTTCGACGTAGAGCCGGTCTGCGGTGTCGTAGTCGGTCGAGACGGTCTCCGGATTGCAGTTGAGCATCACGGTCTCGAAGCCGGCCTGGCGCAAGGCCATAGCGGCGTGCACACAGGAGTAGTCGAACTCGATGCCCTGCCCGATCCGGTTCGGACCGGAGCCGAGGATCAGGACTGCCGGCTTGGCGCGTAACACGACCTCGGTTTCCTCGTCGTAGCTGGAGTAGTGGTACGGCGTACTCGCCGCGAACTCCGCGGCACAGGTGTCCACGGTCTTGAACACCGGCCGGATCCCCAGCCGGTGCCGCAGCACCCGGACGCCGGTCTCTCCGGCTAGCTCCGGGCGCAGGGCGGCTATCTGCCGGTCGGAACATCCGGCCCGTTTGGCCCGGCGCACCAACGACTCGGTGAGCGACGGTGCGGCCTCGATGTCGAGACGCAGGTCCACCAAGGAACTGATCTGATCGAGGAACCACGGGTCGATTCCGGTTGCCGCCCACACCTGCTCGACACACGCGCCGGTGCGTAGCGCGCGTTCGACGTCATAGATCCGCCCGTCGGTGGGCGTCTGGATCTTCTCGAGCAGGCCTTCGAGGGTCACATCCTCGGAGTCGGGCACCGTCCAGAAGCCGGCTTCGGTGGTCTCCATCGAGCGCAGCGCCTTTTGCAGAGCCTCGGTGAAGTTGCGGCCCACCGCCATTGCCTCACCGACCGACTTCATGGTCGTGGTCAGTCGCGGGTCTGCGCCCGGAAACTTCTCGAAAGCGAAGCGCGGCACCTTCACCACGACGTAGTCCAATGTCGGCTCGAAGGAGGCCGGGGTCTGGCCTGTGATGTCGTTGGGAATCTCGTCCAGGGTGTAACCGATGGCGAGCTTCGCCGCGATCTTGGCGATCGGGAACCCGGTCGCTTTGCTGGCCAAGGCGCTCGACCGCGAGACCCGAGGGTTCATCTCGATGACGACCAGCCGGCCGGTCGCCGGCTGGACGGCGAACTGGATGTTGCAGCCGCCGGTGTCGACGCCGACTGCGCGCAGGACCTTGATTCCCACGTCGCGCAGGTTCTGGTATTCGCGGTCGGTCAGCGTCATCACCGGAGCCACCGTGATCGAGTCACCGGTGTGCACGCCCATCGGGTCGAGGTTCTCGATCGAACACACCACGACCACGTTGTCCTTGCGGTCGCGCATGAGCTCGAGTTCGAACTCCTTCCAGCCCAAGACACTCTGCTCGATCAGCACCTCGTGGACCGGACTGGCGTCGAGGCCGGCGGTGGCCATCCGGCGCAGCTCCGGTTCGTCGCGAGCAATCCCGGAGCCCGCGCCACCCATCGTGTACGAGGGCCGCACGACCACCGGATACCCGAGCTCCGCGGCGGTAGACAAGATCTCCTGCATCGATCCGCAGACCGCACTGTCCGGGGTCTCCGCCCCGATCGAGGCGACGATGTCCTTGAAGACCTGCCGGTCCTCACCACGCTGGATCGCGTCGATGTCGGCCCCGATCAGCTCGACCCCATAGCGCTGCAACACGCCTCGCTCGTGCAGGCGCACAGCGACGTTCAGCGCGGTCTGCCCACCGAGCGTGGCCAGGATGGCGTCCGGTCGCTCGCGTTCGATCACCCGCTCGACGAACTCGTCGGTCAACGGCTCGATGTAGGTGGCGTCGGCGAACTCTGGGTCGGTCATGATCGTGGCCGGATTGGAGTTGACCAGGCTGACCCGGATGCCCTCTGCGCGCAGCACCCGGCAGGCCTGGGTGCCGGAGTAGTCGAACTCGCAGGCCTGGCCGATCACGATCGGGCCGGACCCGATCACCAGGA
>JALZIL010000019.1 GCA_030860305.1 Actinomycetota bacterium | reverse complement strand
GATGCCGATGACCGAGAACACCACTGCACAGCCGGACGGCTTCGCCGAGATGGACCTGCGTCCAGAACTGCGGGGCGCGCTGGCCGGTCTCGGGTACGAAGAGCCGACCCCCATCCAGCGCGAGGCGATCCCGGCCATCCTGGCTGGGCGGGACCTGCTCGGACAGGCAGCGACCGGCACGGGCAAGACTGCTGCCTTCGCCTTGCCGGTGCTGCACCGGATGACGCCGCATCGCCGGGAGCCGAACCCGGTGGCGCTCATCCTCGTACCCACCCGAGAGCTCGCCGTACAGGTCTCCGAAGCCATTCACCGGTACGGCAGAGAGCTTGGTACCCGGGTCCTGCCGATCTACGGCGGCCAGCCGATCGTGCGTCAGCTCCGCATCCTCGAACGTGGCGTGGACGTCGTTGTCGCCACCCCCGGGCGCGCCTTGGACCACATCGCCCGCAAGACCCTGCGCCTGGACCAACTGGAGACGGTCGTCCTCGACGAAGCCGACGAGATGCTCGACATGGGCTTCGCCGAGGACATCGAGGCGATCCTGACCGAGACGCCGAAGACTCGGCAGACCGTGCTGTTCTCAGCGACACTTCCACCGCGGATCGACAAGATCGCCCGCAAGCACCTGCGCGATCCCAGCCGGATCCAGATGGGCCGCGAATCGACCGCCGGGGGGGAGGCGCCGCTTGTACGGCAGAGCGCGTACATCGTTGCCCGCGCGCACAAACCGGCGGCCTTGGGCCGGGTCCTCGATATCGAGGCGCCCACCGCCGCGCTCGTGTTCTGCCGTACCCGCGCCGAAGTCGACCAGCTGGCCGAACAACTCAACGGTCGCGGCTACCGGGCCGAGGCCATGCACGGCGGGATGGACCAGGCGCAACGCGACCGGGTGATGGGACGGCTTCGCGGCGGCACGGCCGATCTGATTGTGGCCACCGACCTCGCCGCACGCGGCCTGGACATCGAGCAGCTCACTCACGTGGTCAACTACGACGTCCCGTCGGATTCGGAGTCCTACATCCACCGGATCGGCAGGGTCGGACGGGCCGGGCGCGAGGGTGTGGCGGTCACGCTGGCCGAGCCGCGCGAGCACCGGATGCTCAAGGCGATCGAGCGGATGACCAAGCAGCCGATCGTCATCGAGAAGGTCCCGACTGTCGCCGACCTGCGGGCCCGGCAGTTGGAGCTGACCCGAGCCGCCCTGCACGAGAGCCTGCTCGACGACGATCTGGATTCCTACCGGGTCGTGGTGGAGACCCTCACCGATGAGTTCGACGTCGTGCAGGTGGCCCTGGCCGCGGTCAAGCTCGCCCACGAGGCCAGTGCAGCGGCGACCGACGACGAGCACATCCCGGAGATCGCGGCGCGTCCGATCAAGGAGACCCGAGGACAGGCCCCGTCGGCCGGCCGATTCGACGGCGCGGGCGGCGCCGAGTCCGGCGCGGGCGGTCGACCGGATTCCGCGACTCGAGGTGGACGGCGTGGTGGCGCGTCCGACCCGGGCATGGCTCGGCTGTTCGTGGGTGCTGGGCGGGTCGCGAAGATCCGGCCGAAGGACCTGGTCGGTGCCATCGCGAACGAGTCCCGGCTCAGCGGCCGAGACATCGGGGCCATCGAGATCGCCGATCGGTTCTCCCTGGTCGAAGTGCCTGCGGACTCCGCCGACGAGGTCATCGCAGCACTGCGGGCAAGCACGATCAAGGGCAAGAGCGTGCAGGTACGCCGGGATCGCGGCGGCCGCTGACCCGCTTTCGGGGACCTTCTCCGGAGAAGGTCACTTCTGCGGCCGGTCAGACCGCACTTTCTCCGGAGAAGGTCCGGTTTGGGGCCGGGTCCGGATGTTGGCTCGCGCACGGTCCAGATCTGCCGGGGTGTCGACATCGGTCCACGGCACCCGAGCGCCATAGGGGGCGGGGACCTCGACCCGGGATATCCGAACTGTCCGAACGAGTTCGCGCATCGCGCGGCCGGCCAACGCTCCCAGCTCGGCCAACGCCGTCCGCAGTCGGCCGGTGCGCCAGGCGCTGAGCAGGTACTGATCGCGGCCGTTCTCGTCGACCAGCAGGGCGGCGTCGTGGTCCGCGCCCAGCTCGGCCACGAGCGTCTCGATCAACTCGGGAGTCAGGAACGGCAGGTCCGCGGCGACAACGACGACTACCTCAGCCGAGATCTGGGCCAGGCCAGCCGCAAGCCCGGCAACGGGACCCGAGCCGGCGGGGTCCTCCTGGACGACGAGGACTCCATAAGCGACCGGCTGCTGGGGTCCGACGACGACCCGCGTACGGGCACCGCGTACGGCCAGCAGAACGTGCTCGAGCATCGTGGTCTCGCCGACGGTCAGCTGAGGCTTGGCCTGACCCGACATCCGGCTGCTGCGTCCTCCGGCGAGCACGATCGCGTCGTAACCGGCCATCCGGCCAGGCTAACCGCGCCGCCCCTTCCTGGCGGTTTGCACGGAAAACGCCAGAAGGGGTCGGAGGCGACGAGGCGGGCGGCAGTCGGTGTGACCGCACTAATCTCGAGGGCATGGCTCGGTTGACCAGCCGTCGGCCCGTGCTGCGGGTCCACGACGGCGTACGGGTCACCCGGCCCGACGTCCTCGCCGCCGAGGAGCCGCTCGAGATCCGGATCTCCGGTACGCCGCTGGCCGTCACGATGCGGACACCGGGCGCGGATTGGGACCTCGTGCATGGCTTCCTGGCCACCGAAGGCGTGATCCGCAGGTCCGAGGACATCCGAACCCTGAGGTACTGCGACAGCGTCGACGACACCGGGCGCAACACGTACAACGTCAGCGACGTCGAACTCGCCGAAGGTGTTGCCCCTCCCGACGCTTCGGTGACTCGCAATTTTTACACGACCAGTTCGTGTGGGATCTGCGGCAAGGCCAGCATCGATGCAGTCACCGTGGACTCACCGTACGACCTGCACGCCGACCGGATCCCGGTGAGCCTCGACGTCGTCCTCGGGCTGCCGGAGAAGCTGCGGGCAGCCCAGGACGTGTTCGACAAGACGGGTGGGCTGCATGCGGCCGGGATATTCACGGTCGCTGGCGATTTGCTGGTCGTTCGCGAAGACGTCGGGCGGCACAACGCCGTGGACAAGGCGATCGGGGCGATGATTCGCGAGGATCGGCTGCCGCTGACCGGGTGCATCCTGATGGTCTCTGGGCGGGCATCGTTCGAACTGACCCAGAAAGCGCTGCTGGCTGGGATCCCGACGCTCGCCGCGGTCTCGGCGCCGTCGTCGCTGGCCGCCGACCTGGCCGACGAAGCCGGTATGACGCTGGTCGGCTTCGTCCGCGGCTCCGGCTGCAACGTCTACACCGGACAGTCCCGGATCAACTGAAATGAGGCGTTCAGGATCGACCTCGGTAGGCGACCTCGTGCTCCCATGAGCCGATCGGCTGGTTGTGTAGCTGCCAGTAGTGATCGGCGATGTCATCCGGGTCGAACGCAGTGCCCGGTGCGACCGCTCCGTGCACGGTCACGGTTGCCACGTGGACGCCGGCCGGGGTGAATTGGGTGGCCAGCAGCTCGGTGAGACCTCGCACCCCGGCTTTCCCCAGCGACAGACTTGTGACGTCTGGAACTGCGGTGGGCATCCCGCCGGTAATGACGTACGTACCGTGACCTGCCTCGGCCATGCGTGGCAGCAGGTGGGAGGCGGCCGTGATGGCGCCGACGACATTGACCGCCCACGCGTGCAGGTGCTGGGCGACGCTGAGCTCCCCGATGCGGTCGGCTTGGATGATCGCAGCGTTGTAGATCAGCGCATCTGGGACGCCGAGCTGAGTCACCAGCTCGTCGAGCGCGGTCCGGAGCGCCCACTCGTCGGCTGCATCCGCGAGCGCCTTGTGCGTCGCGACGTTCGTGTCGGCCAATGCTGACAACGCGGCATCGACGGTGGATGCCGAGCGGGCGATCACTCCAACGGGAAGCCCCTCACGAGCGAATCGGCGGGCGACGGACAGCCCGATCCCCGGGCCCGCCCCGATAATGAGCGCTCCGGACATTGCCTGTACCTCACCGTGAAATCGACATCGGGCCGGTCGGCCCCGTTCCGACAACAATGCAGGGCGGTGCCCATTCCCGTGTCGATCATGTGGTCCATGGCACAGCTGATCAATGGTCGCCGCCGCGGAGTTGGCTGACGATGTGTCCGAGCAGCGGGCCCAGGACGGCCAAGCCATCTCGGACGCCTCCGGTCGAGCCGGGCAGGTTCACGACCAGCGAGCGGCCGGCAACGCCCACGAGCCCGCGGGAGATCACCGCGTACGGTGTCTGGTCCTCGCCGTAGCGGCGAAGGGCCTCCGCCAGGCCGGGAACCTCTCGATCCAGCACCTGCGCGGTGGCTTCCGGGGTGACGTCGGTGGGTGACAACCCGGTCCCGCCGGTCGTCACGATCACCTCAGCGCCCGAGTCGACCGCGGCTCGAAGCGCGGCGGTCAGAGCAGCGGCATCATCAGGGAGCACCTCGGGTCCGCTCACGGTCAGACCGAGTTCGGCCAAGCCGGCGGCCAGCACCTGGCCGCTGCGGTCCTCGTACACCCCCGCACTGGCCCGATTCGACGCGGTGATCACGTGGGCTCGGGCAAGGGGTACCTCGGGCGCCATCCTCGGCTGCTGGCCGTGATCGTCGTGCGCATCGCCGTGGTCGGCCGGGAAATCAGCCATCGAGCCCTTCCTCTCGCGTCCAGTTCCCGGATTTGCCGCCGGTCTTGGTCAGTAACCGCACACCGGCAATCTCGGCGAACTTGTCGACGGCCTTGACCATGTCGATCACGGTCAAGGCGGCCACCGACACAGCGGTCAACGCTTCCATCTCGACACCGGTGCGGTCGGCCGTACGTACGGTCGCCGTGATCTCGACGCAGTCGTTGGCGACGCTCAGGTCAACTGAAACCCCGTGCAGCGCAAGCGGATGACAGAGCGGGATCAGATCAGGGGTCCGCTTGGCACCCTGGATACCGGCGATCCGGGCGGTGGCCAAGGCATCTCCCTTGGGGACGCCCTCACCGCGCAACAGCGCGACGACCTCGGCGCTGACCAGGACTCGGCCGTACGCGGTGGCCGTCCGTACGGTCACCGCCTTGGCGGTCACATCGACCATCCGCGCAGCACCGCGCTCGTCCAGGTGCGTCAGCCGCCGCTCGCCCTCCGTCATCGGTCGTTTCCTTCCAACAGCCAGACCTCGACGGTGTCGCCGGCGGCCATCTGTTCGGTGTCCTCTGGGATGACTACGAGGCAGTTGGCCCGGGCCAGATGGGCGAGCAGGTGCGAGCCCGGGCCGCCTACCTGACTGACGTCGCCGTCGGCGAAGAATCCGCGTAAGAACTGTCGCTTGCCGGCGGGTGAGACGACGTCGGCGACGAGGCGCGCCCGAACGCGGGGGCGGTCGGCCGCCGGCAGGCGCATCGCCGCTCGCAGGGCCGGGCGCAGGAACACCTCGAAGGACACGAAGGCGCTCACCGGGTTACCGGGCAGGGTCACTACCGGCACGTCGCCGACCCGTCCCCAGCCCTGGGGTCCGCCCGGTTGCATGGCCACCTTGGCGAAGGACACCGTGCCGAGGTCGGAGAAGGCGTCCTTGACCACCTCGTACGCGCCCGCACTGACACCACCGGAGGTGATCAGCAGATCCGCGTCCGCGGTCTCCTTCTCGACGGTGGCCAGGAACTCGGCGACATCGTCCGGGACGAAGTGCACTGCACGGGCGCTGGCTCCGGCGTCCTCGACCGCGGCGCAGAGCAGTGCGGTGTTGGACTCATAGATCTGGCCCGGCCGCAGGGTCCTGCCCGGCTCGACCAGTTCGCTGCCGGTGGACAGCACGACCACCCTGGGCCAGCGGTGGACGGGCAGCCCGGCATGCCCGATCGCGGCCGCCAGGCCGAGCTGGGCCGGATACAACACGGTGCCGGCGTGGAGCGCGACCTGATCGGCAGCGATGTCTTCACCGATCGAGCGGATGTGTGCCCCCAGCCTGGGCGCGGTGTCGATCGTGACCCGATCTGTCCGGGCATCGGTGTGTTCGACCGGGACGATCGCGTCGGTCCCGGGGGGCAGCAGCGCACCGGTCATGATCCGTTGCGCGGTGCCGGGTTCCAGCGGGGACACCGACGTCCGCCCCGCTGGGATGTCATCTGCCACCGGCAGGGTCGCCGGTACCGAGGTGAGGTCGGCCGCTCGTACCGCGTACCCATCCATGGCCGAGTTGTCGAAGGGCGGCAGCGCGGTCACCGACGTGACGTCCTCGGCCAACACCATGCCCCGGGCCTGTCCGAGCGGGACGATCTCCACCGGCGTCAGGGCGAATAGTTCAGCGACGGCGGCTCGGTGATCTTCAACGGTGCGCACATCCCGATCCTGCCTCAGTCGACCTGCGCCCGCTTCGGCACATCGAGCGAACCGGGCGTGCCGACCGAGCCCAGCCCCATGTGCCGCGCTAGGGGGACAGCGGCGGGATCTCCGGCGGGGATGACGCGGGGTTGTCGGCCAGGCGACGGAACAGTTCGGCGATCCCGGCATCCAATTGCGGATCCCGACCAGCCGCATGGTCGGCAGGTGTCATGGCGACCTCGATGTCCGGATCGATTCCGTAATTCTCCACCGAGAATCCCGGCCCCCTGATCCAGGTCGCGTACCTCGGCTGGGTCACTGACGTGCCGTCCACCAGGCTGAAACGGCCGTCGATGCCGACCACCCCACCCCAGGTACGGACGCCGATCACCGGCCCGACACCGAGCACCTGCGCCATCGAGGACACGATGTCCCCATCCGAGCCCGACCACTGGTTGGCCAGGAAGACGACGGGTCCGCGCGGCGCTTGCTCGGGATAGGTCTCAGGTCTGCGGTGTCGACCGAGTTGATAGGCCTGCACGCGCCGGCTCAGCCGCTCGATCACCAGTTGGCTGGTGTGCCCGCCCCTGTTGTAGCGCACGTCGACGATCAGGCCTTCCCGCCGCGTCGCACGTTCCAGATCCCGGTGCAGCTGAGCCCATCCCGCAGCCATCATGTCCGGGATATGCAGATAGCCGAGCCGTCCCTCCCCGTGGTCGTCCACATAGGAGCGTCGGCCGGAGACCCAGTTCTGGTAGCGCAGTGGCTCCTCGTCGCTTAACGGCACAACCGCGACCCGACGAACCGGGCCGCCATCGCCAGGCCGCACGGTCAACTCCACGATCCGATCCGCGGCGCCGGCCAGCAGGGCGGCCGGACCGAGGTCGGTCGGTACCTCACGACCGGACACGGCAAGGACAGCATCACCCGGTACGACGGCCACTCCGGCAGCGCGCAACGGCGAGCTAGCGCGAGGATCCGAGGACTCCCCAGGCAGGATCCGCTCGATCCGCCAGGTGCCGTCGGAGTCGCGGCGCAGGTCCGCGCCGAGCAGACCGATCTGCTTCTCCGCCTCGCCGGGTTCGTCCGGCGGGATGACGTAGGCGTGGGAGGTGCCGAGTTCGCCGTTCACCTCCCACATCAGATCCACGAAGTCGTCGTAGCTGGCCAACCGGGATACCAACGGCCGGTATCGCGCCACGGCGCGGTCCCAATCCAGCCCGCCCATGTCCGGGCGCCAGAAGTGATCGCGCATCAGGCGGGCTGCCTCGTCATACATCTGCTGCCACTCGGCGGGCCGGTCGATCTGGTGCCGAATCCGATCCAGATCCACCGTCACCCGATCGGGATCGTCGTCGTCCTTGACCTCGCGGTCGGCCGGCAGGACGAGCAGCTTGTCCTCGTCGCGGACCACCACACGGGTCCCGTCGCCACTGGGCTCGAAGGAGTCGACCGCCGGACAGAGGACCACGAGCGTGCGCTTTGCGAAGTCGAAGCGTTCCAGTGCGGGTCGAGGCGCGGGGTCGGTGAGTTTGGCTCGCTCGGTCCCCAACACACCCGAGGGGGTATGCCGCAACCAGAGCACGGCATTCCCGGCGACGCGCAGCCGTTCGTACTGTCCGGCCGCGACCGGGAAGGCGGCGATGCGTTCCTCCAGCCCGTCCACGTCGACCTGCGTGCTCGGTGGGGGCAGCGCCACGGTCTTCGCGCCATCAGGCGAGTCCGCGGAGGCAAAGCCCCAACCGGCCACGCTCGGGCCGAACGGCAGCGGGTCATCGGCGGCCAGCGGCATCAGGTACGGCCTGGTCCCCGACGGGAAGGTCATCTCGAACGCGTGGACGTCGTACACCGGGTCGAAGGTGCGAGTCGAGAGAAACGCGAGGTAGCGCCCGTCGGCAGTGAAGGCTGGGCAGAAGTCCCTGAACCGACCACTGGTCGCGGGGACGAGTTCGCCGGTGGGCAGCCCGTCTGCCAGGCGAGCCAGAACGAGTGCGGCGGACCGTTCCCCGCGCGGCTGGCTCCAGGCCAACCACTGGCCGTCGGGAGAGAAGGTGATGCCCTCTGGCTCACCGTCGGCGGCATGGGCTACCTCGTGGATCGCTCCTTCGGCAACGTCGACCATCCGGATCCGGCCGTCGTGACTGATGACGGCGACCGTCTTGCCCGAGGGGTGCGCGGCCAGATGCAGGACCCGACCGAGCGTCCCGCCCGCGATTGTGCGTGGGGCCGCTATCGCGTCGAGGGCAGCTATCTCGAGTCCGTCCGTCGGCGTCGGTTGCCCAGATCGCCTTGCCGGTACGACCGAGCAGCGCCGGCTCACGGATTCGCCCGCCGGAGCCGGTCGAAAGCGCCCGCGCCGGGCCGTCCCGATGGGTGAGCCGGTAGGCGCAACCGCGGATCTCGATCACGCTGGCTGCAGCGTCGTACTCGGGAACGACCTCTCCCAGTGCCTTGGGCGCCGGGACCGGATACGGCTGGTCCACCGCGGAGGCCGTACCCAGATCGATGTCCAGCCTGCGCGGCTGTGGTCGGTCGTCCTGGCCCGATCCCAGTGCATCGAGGACGTAGACGTCACCGCGCGCGTGATAGACGATCCGCCGCCCGTCGGTGCGCGGATTGCGGACGTACCCGGTCGTCTCGTCGTGATCGGTGTGCCGCCGCAGATCCGCCCCGTCCCGATCGACGGAGAAGAGGTTGCCGACCCCTTCGTGGTCGCTGACGAAGGCGATTCGGCCATCGATCCACATCGGCCACGCAAGGCCAGCGGTGAGTTCGGGCAACAGCCGGGTCCACGCGCCGCTGCCGTCCGGGTCGAGCCACAACTGCGGCGCGGTCCCGCCCCGGTAGCGCTTCCAGTGGGCGGGTTCGTGGGCCCAGGCGCTGCACAGTACGAGGGCTCCGCCTGGACCCCAGGCCAGCGCCGACGCCGGACCGTGCGGCAGCCGCTCGACCTCTCGATCGAGGGAGATGGCGCGCAACCAGTGGTCGCGCAGCGTGTTCTCACCGGCCGGCGAGGCGGCCAGGACCCGGCCGTCCGGCGTCCAGCCGACGACCTTGGTATGCGGGTTACCCCAGTACGTCAACCGGCGGACCGGCCCACCGTCGACCCGAGCGGTCGCGACTTCGGGATGTCCGTATCGGCGGGAAGTCCAGGCGACATGTACACCGTCGGGCGACAACCGCGGGTTGCCAGGCGGTGCGTCCTCCGCGGCCAAGCACCAGGCTCGGCCACCTTGCGCAGGTGCCAGCCAAACTGCGTCCGCGGCCACCAAGGTCAGCAGGTCGGCGTGTAGATGTGGGAACCGGAGGTAGGGGAGATCAGTCACAGGGGCAACGCTAATTGCGGGGGCCACTCCGCTCCGCTCGCGGCGAGGCAGATCGGCGGGAGAGTTGAGGTGACCGGAGTGCGGACAGGCGGGTTGGCTGCTCTCATTGGTGTGATCGTCCTGAGTGGATGTACGTCGGTGGTGACCGGCCAACCGAGCCCGGCTCCCCGAGCCGAGCAGCCGTCCGGGCCGACCACCGCCGACCCCATGCCCGCGCCGGAGATCGGCGCCGGCACCATCGCCGAGGCACACCGGATCGCCGGGGCAACGGTGCAGCCCGAGTTCGTCTTCAGCGACCTCGACAATGCCTGCTTTCCCACCTTCGCCGTGGTCCGGCCGGAGAGCGTGGAGTTCACCATCTTCGCCGAAGGCACCGCGGCAGTGACGTATGCGACGTACGGGTTCGTGGCCGGCTGGGTCAGCTGCCGCAACGAGGTCGACGGACCGCGCAGCTCGCTGGCCTTTGTCGCCGAGATGTCGGATCCGGACTCAGCCGCCGTGGCCGCCGAGGCGCTCGCAACCGACTTCGTGGACATCAACGGCTCGGAGCGGATCCAGATACCCGGATTCGAGAACCTGCCTGCGGTGTCAAGCACCGATGTGGTTGACGGCGAAGACAAGGTGACCATCGAGGTGCTGCAGCCGGTGGGCCGGATGCTGGCCTACTTCTATTACACCGATTCCGACCTCGAGCGGGCTCAGGACGATCTTGCCGAATTACTGGAGGAGCAGCGTCAACTCCTCGGAGATTTCCAGCCCACGCCGCAGGACGAGATCGCGGACGTGGATCCGGACCCCTACGACCTGGCCCGTCGTACCGCCACCCCGCCCGGGGAACCGGACCTGTTTACCGGCAGCTTCGACTTGCCGGCCTATCTGCACCTGGCGATCGATCCGCAGGCGGAGGCCGAACTGCTGCCTGACAACGGTTTCGTCGGGCTCTACAACCGCAGCAGCTATGACGAGGCCACCGGCGCCAGTTATCAGTTCCAGACATATGAGCTCGGGTCATCGGCGCAGGCCGATGACGTTCTCGCGGAGTTCACCAGGATCGAGCAGCAGGAGTTCACCGATCGCGTGGTGTTCACCTTCCCTGAAGATCCGGCCATTGCGTGCTTCTACATCCCGGCGACCGAGGTGGGCGAAAAGGTGTATCAACGCTGCTACAGCCGGGTCGGGCGCTATCTCGGGCTGACCGACGTGTCCGCGGTCACCGATCCTGCGGACATCACGGCAGTGAGCGGCTACGTCCAGGAGCAGATCGGGCTGATGGGCGCCCCCTGACGCGCGCTTGGGTTTGGACGCCCGGGTCGGGCGCACCCGCCCCGACTTTGCCGGGACTCCGCACAGCCGGTATCGTTGACGGTTGGCGCACGAGCCACCGAGTCGGTGCAGCCGCGTCAGAGACCAGGTGTGATCCGCTGGCGCTTTCGGGCGTGTGCAGCGCGGACCAGCATTAACGGCAGAGAAAGAAGGCACCGACCGTGCGCACGTACAGCCCCCGACCTGGCGAGGTCGATCGTCACTGGCACGTCATCGATGCCACCGACGTGGTACTCGGCCGGCTAGCCAGCCAGGTCGCTGTGCTGTTGCGCGGCAAGCACAAGCCCGAGTTCGCCCCGCACGTCGACACCGGTGATTTCGTGGTCGTGATCAACGCCAGCAAGATCGCCCTGACCGGCAACAAGCGAACCGACAAGATCGTCTATCGGCACTCCGGCTATCCCGGCGGCCTCAGGCAGCGCCCGGTCGGCGAGCTGCTCGCGTCCCGGCCGGAGCGCGTGATCGAGACCGCCGTCAAGGGAATGCTTCCGCACAACACGCTCGGTCGGAAAATGCTGACCAAGCTCAAGGTGTACGGCGGCCCGAATCACCCGCACACCGCTCAGACCCCCGAACCCTTCGAGATCAAGCAGGTTGCCCAGTGACTGCCGCACTCACCGACAAGCCGGTCCAGACGGTCGGCAGCCGCAAGCAGGCCATCGTGCGGGTCCGCCTGGTGCCCGGCACGGGTCAGTTCAAGCTCAACGGCCGCACCCTGAGCGAGTACTTCCCCAACAAGCTGCACCAGCAGCTCATCCGCGAGCCGCTGGTCACCTTGGACCGGGTGGGCAGCTACGACATCGTGGCGCTGCTGCACGGCGGCGGCGTGACCGGGCAGGCTGGTGCCTTGCGCCTGGCCATCGCCCGGGCCCTGGTCGAGCTGGACCCCGATGACCGCGCGGTGCTGCGCAAAGCCGGATTCATGACGCGTGACCCGCGCGCCAAGGAGCGCAAGAAGTACGGGCTGAAGAAGGCCCGTAAGGCGCCCCAGTACTCCAAGCGCTGACCTCCGTGCCGCGGCCGATGGGTCGGCTGTTCGGAACCGACGGTGTCCGGGGTCTGGCCAACGGCGATCTCACCCCCGAGCTCGCGCTCTCCGTGGCTGTCGCTGCCGCCGAGGTGCTCACGGGGTTGGACTCGTCAGGCGCCTCGCATTCAGGACCCTCGGCCGGGTCTGTGCCCCGCCGGTTGGCGCTGGTCGGTACCGATTCGCGTGCGAGTGGTGAGATGCTCGAAGCGGCAGTCGTGGCGGGCCTGACCAGTGCCGGAGTCGACGTGCTCCGCTGTGGCGTAATCCCCACCCCAGGACTTGCCTTTCTCACGGCCGACTCCGGCGCCGAACTGAGTGTGATGCTCTCGGCCAGTCACAACCCGATGTCCGACAACGGCATCAAGCTGTTCGCCCGGGGCGGTCACAAGCTCTCCGATGAGTTCGAGGACATCATCGAGGCTCGAGTCCGGCGTGGTACAGCGGATCGGGTACGGCCGGTCGGTGCCGACGTGGGCAGGGTGCTCGACGATGTGCTGGGTGCGGCGCGGTACCGCGAGCATCTGCTCTCCGCACTTCCCCATCGCCTCGACGGGCTGAGCTTGGTGGTCGACTGCGCCAACGGCGCTGCTTCCTCGCACGCCCCGAGGGTGTACACCGACGCCGGCGCAACCGTACACACCATCGGTGACGCCCCCGACGGGCTGAACATCAACGACGGCTACGGCTCCACCCACCTGGGGCCGCTGCAACAGGCGGTCGTCGAGTTCGGGGCCGACCTCGGAATCGCACACGATGGCGACGCCGATCGCTGCCTTGCCGTCGACGCCGACGGTCAGACCGTGGACGGTGACGAGATTCTCGCCGTGTGCGCGATAGCGCTGCAGGAAGCCGGGCGGCTCACCCAGGACACCGTCGTAGCCACGGTGATGAGCAATCTCGGATTCGGCAAGGCGATGGCCGCGGCCGGCATCTCGGTCCTGACCACAGACGTCGGCGACCGGTATGTCCTGGACGCACTCCGTGCCAAGAGCCTCTCCCTCGGCGGGGAACAGAGTGGGCACATCATCTTCTCCGCGCACGCCACTACCGGCGACGGTTTGCTCACCGCTCTGATGCTCGCCGGCCGGATGGCGGCGACCGGGCAGAGCGCCGCCGAACTGGCCTCCGTGGTGACCCGACTGCCGCAGATCTTGCTCAACGTGGCCGTCTCTGACCGCAGCGCCGTGGCCGAGTCCGATGCCGTGAGCGACGCCGTCCGGGTCGCCGAGGACGAACTCGGAGACACCGGCCGGGTGCTGTTGCGGCCTTCCGGAACGGAGCACCTAGTCCGCGTGATGGTCGAGGCACCGACACAGGAGCAAGCCGATGTGGTCGCCCAGCGCTTGGCCGCCGTTGTCGCCGCCAGCTGATTGGTGATCTTGACCTTATGGTGGCGACCCGCCGACGCAGCGCTCGGAAAGCCACCACACTCACAGATCACGAGGTTGGGGCAGGACCGACGCGGCCTTGGTCAGATAGTGGCGTTGGCCACCGGTACGGCGAAGACCTCACACCAGATCAGGACGGTGACCGGGTCACCACCGCCAGGAAGGGCGCCGGACGGGATCTCGTAGTTCTGATCGCCGACGGTTCCCTTCAGGTCGCCCAGCAGTGTGCCGCCTTCAGGGACGGACACGTTCGCACCGGAGACCACGTACACGTCGTAATCCGGTCCGGACTCGACGGAGAACTGCTCGAACCGGACTAGCAGCGACCCGTCCTCGAGCTGGATCAGCCTGGCCACGCCGGCGGCGTCATGATCGATGCCGACGAACTGGGCTGTGCCGACCTCGACCGGGCCGGCTGGTAGGGGAGGAGGAGGTGGTGGCGCCGGCGACGAGCCCACCGGTGGCGCCGAGCTTGCCGGCGGGGCGGAGCCGGTGCTCTCGTCGGGTGCCGTCGAGGCTGAGGGCGCCGCGACGGCGTCCAAACCTTCGGGGGCGGCTTCGTTCACTGCAGATGACACGTAGGACGGCAGCACGGCGATTGCCACCGCGGCGACCAGCGGCACGAGCCCGGCCAACTGGCCGGCCCAACCGCGCCGGGTCAGCCGCGCAACACCGACGAGCGCGGCCACGGTGAGCACCCCGGCGGCGATCCCGAACCCGACCGCTTTCCAGCTTCCGGCGCCGGAGACGACCGCACCCACGTGGGTGACGGCCCAGAAGGTGACGAAGGCACCGATCAGGAGGTACGGGATCCAGCCCCATCGCGGCCAGCGAACCCGAGCCGTGGTCGTATCGGTGCGGCTATCCGACGCGTCAACCGACCGTTCGTCGGTGGCACGCGACGAGGTCGGTACCTGGAACGTACCGGCTTGGTCCTCGATAGGGGCGGAGTGCCTGGTCACCGGATGAGCGTCCCACGGCCAGGAGCGCGAAGCGGTGACGTGTTGGTGACTACCCTGGGTCGCATGTGCGGCATCATCGGCTACGTCGGGGTGAAGTCCGCCGAGGACGTCGTTCTCGCGGGACTTCGGCGCATGGAGTACCGCGGATACGACTCTGCCGGCATCGCGCTGGTGACCGCCGACGGGCTGGCCACCGCCAAGAAGGCGGGCAAACTGGCGAACCTGGAGAAGGTGCTCGCCGATCAGCCGCTCCCGCCGGCCACCACCGGAGTGGGTCACACCCGCTGGGCCACACACGGGCCACCCGTCGATCGCAACGCGCACCCGCACGTCTCGGACGATGGCAAGCTCGCAGTGGTCCACAACGGCATCATCGAGAACTTCGCGGCGCTGCGCAGTGAACTCGAACGCCAGGGAGTCGAGTTGTCCTCCGACACCGACACCGAGGTCGTCGCGCACCTGCTGGCCGGTGCCTACGACTCGTCGACCGAACCTGCCACCGATCGGTTCGCTGCCGCCATGCGCGCAGTGTGCCTCCGTCTCGAAGGCGCCTTCACTCTCGTGGCCATCCACACCGACCACCCCGGGCAAGTCGTCGGCGCCCGGCGCAACAGCCCACTCGTGGCCGGGATCGGAGAGGGGGCCGGGGAGTATTTCCTCGGCAGTGACGTGTCGGCCTTCATCGCACACACCCGGGACGCCCTCGAACTCGGCCAAGACCAAGTTGTCACCCTTGATGTGCAGCACGGCATCGCAGTCACGGACTTCGTGGGTACGTCGTTGCAGCCCAGGCGCTTTCATGTCGATTGGAGCGCTGCCGCCGCAGAAAAGGGTGGATACCCATGGTTCATGCTCAAGGAGATCGACGAGCAGCCGGCCGCCATCGCCGACACCCTTCGCGGCCGGCTGTCCGACACCGGCCAGATAGTTCTCGACGAGGTACGACTCTCCGACGAGGATCTCCGCGATATCGACAAGGTCTTCATCGTCGCCTGCGGAACGTCCAATCACGCCGCGATGGTGGCGAAGTACGCGATCGAGCACTGGACTCGGTTGCCCTGCGAAGTCGAGCTTGCCAGTGAGTTCCGCTATCGCGACCCGGTGCTCGACCGCTCGACGTTGGTGATCGCGATCAGCCAGAGCGGCGAGACCATGGACACGTTGATGGCCTTACGGCACGCCAAGGACCAGCGGGCCCGGGTGCTGGCAATCTGCAATACGAACGGATCGACGATCCCCCGGGAGTCCGACGCGGTCCTCTACACCCGCGCCGGGCCCGAGGTCGCGGTCGCGTCGACGAAAGCCTTCCTGGCTCAGCTGGCCGCCTGTTACCTCGTCGCACTCTACCTCGCCCAAGCCCGTGGGACCAAGTATGCCGACGAGATCGCCACTATCGTCGCCCAGCTGAACAAGCTCCCCGACGCCGTCGCCGAGACCCTCGGCCGGATGGACCAGGTACGTGCGATCGGACGGGAGCTGGCAAAGGAGCCGACCATCCTGTTCGTCGGTCGGCACGTCGGTTACCCCGTGGCCCTCGAGGGAGCGCTGAAGCTCAAGGAACTCGCCTATATCCACGCCGAAGGATTCGCGGCGGGCGAACTGAAGCACGGCTACATCTCGCTCATCGAGCAGGGCACTCCCGTAGTGGCGGTGGTTCCCGCACGAGGCCGAAACAGCGTGCACAGCAAAGTCATCAGCAACATCCAGGAGATGCGTGCGCGCGGTGCGAAGACCATCGTGATCGCCGCCGACGGTGACGACGAGGTTGCGCCGTACGCCGATCACCTGATCCACGTCCCGAAGACACCGACCCTGCTGGCCCCCGTGCTGACCACTATCCCCATGCAGGTTCTCGCCTGCGAGATCGCCGACACCCGAGGCTTGGACGTCGACCAACCACGCAATCTGGCCAAGTCCGTCACGGTCGAGTAGCCCTCGCTCTCATGCCGCGAGTGCCCGCAACAACCGCCCCGTGATCGTCGGGGTCGGTATCGACGTCGTACCCGTCGAGCGATTCGACCGCGCGCTGATCCGTACGCCGAGCATGCGCGCCAAGTTGTTCACCGAGGTCGAGCAGACCAGCGCCTCCGGGCGGCCGCGGCACGCCGAATCTCTGGCGGCCCGCTTCGCGGCGAAGGAGGCACTGGCCAAGGCTCTCGGCGCTCCCGGCGGGATGGCGTGGACCGACGCCGAGGTGCATGCCGACGACAACGGCGATCCCCGCCTGAAGATCACCGGGACGGTGGCTGCTCGGGCCGCAGCACTCGGTGTGACCCGGCTGCACCTGTCCATGTCACATGACGGGGGAATCGCATCGGCGGTGGTCATCGCCGAGGGTGAGCCGTCGCCGTGACCCGTTGTCCGGTGAAGCGGGGTCCGTGCGCGTGATCGGTCTGTACGAGGTGGCCGCGGTGCGGGCGGCCGAGCAGGCGCTGTGGCGCACGGTGCCTGAGGGCGCGCTGATGGATCGCGCCGCCGCGGGGCTCGCGGCGTACTGCACTCGGTGGCTCCGACGGGCCTACGGCGCGCGGGTGGTGGTCCTGGTCGGCGCCGGTGACAACGGCGGCGACGCCCTGTTGGCTGCCGCACACCTGGCCCGCCGTGGTGCCGCTGTGGTCGCGGTGGCGCTGCAAGTGGATCGGTTGCACGCGCGCGGCGCGGCGACGATGCGACGTGTCGGCGGACAGGTTCGGCCACTGGATATCTCCGATCTGAAAGCTCTTGTCGGGCAAGCTGAATTGATTCTCGACGGGATCGTCGGTATCGGGACGACCGGTGAGCTCCGGGCCCCGGCCGACGAGGTGGTCGAGGCGGCCAACGACGCACCCGGCCTTCGGGTGGCGGTGGATGTGCCCAGCGGCGTACATCCCGACACCGGCGTCGTGGATGGACCGGCGTTCCGAGCCGACCGAACCGTGACGTTCGGGGCGACCAAACTCGGCCTGACCGTCGGCAGGGGCCGCGAACACGTCGGCGAGCTCGAGGTTCTGGACCTCGGGTTGGCTCCCCATCTCCCCGAACCGACAGCGTTGCAGCTGACCGACGGTGATGTTGCGGGTCTCCTGCCGCGGGCGGGCCACGGCGACGACAAGTACAGCGGCGGCATTCTGGGCGTTGCCGCCGGATCGGCTGAATACCCGGGCGCGGCGGTGCTCAGCGTCGGAGGCGCCCTGCGGATGCGATCGAGCCTGGTCCGGTACATCGGACCCGCGGCCTACGGCGTGAGCGGCGCGTGGCCGGAGGCGGTGTGCGCCGATGCGGCGCCGACCGAAGCCGGCCGGGTCCAGGCCTGGGCGGTCGGTCCGGGTCTGGGACGCGACAAGCGTGCCGCACAGGTGCTCACCGACGTGCTGCGGATGGACGTACCCGCGGTCGTGGATGCCGACGGTCTGCGCCTGCTGGCGCGGCGCCGGGAGCTGCTGCAGCGTCGATCGTCGGTGACGGTGCTGACGCCGCACGACCGGGAGTTCGAGGACTTCGGCGTATCCCTCGGCGCCGATCGGGTGGCTGCGGTGACCGAGCTCGCGGCGCGGCTCGGGGTGACCGTGCTGCTCAAGGGCGCTGCCACGATCGTCGTGGAGCCGGACGGGCGCACCTACGTCAATGCGACGGGCACCCCGGCCCTGGCCTCGGCCGGAACGGGCGACGTGTTGACCGGCATGATCGGGTCCCTGCTCGCTGCGGGCATGGCCCCGGGCCTGGCCGCCGCTGTGGGCGCGCACGTGCACGGCCGCGCCGGCCAGATCGCCGAGCGCGGCGGAGCGCTCCTGGCCACCGATCTGATCGCCGCGCTTCCGGCTGGACGCGACAGCGTGGCGTCTGACTGAGCTCGCCGCCCGGTTTGCGCCCGCGCAGGGATGAGGGGCCACATGCTGTCAGAGGGTGCTGGCAACCTGCCTGCGATGAGTGAGAAGACTCGGTTTCCCCCGTTTCCGGTCACCAGGGCTGCCATCGATCAGATCTCGACGGTCGGCGGGATGGTGCGGATCGATATCGAGGAGGGCGGTTGCTGCGGTACGACCTGGGTGTTCAGCCAAGATGAGCCAGCTTCCTCCGACCAGGTTTTCGGGTGCCCCGGTGCCCTCATCGCGGTCAGCGCGGCTGGGCTTGCACTCCTGGCCGAGGCGCGCCTTGACTACGGCGCACAGCTGAAGCCTCCGCGGTACCGAGTGCTAGCCACGCCGGGCGAGCGCTGCCCCTGCCGCCGGTCCTTCGGTCACCCGTGGCCCGGTCGCGGCCAACCGGACTGCCGTGCTGCCACACCAATGCCCTGGGATGTTCCGAGAGGAGCCGCGGGAGCCTCGGCGTGATCGCGGAGCAGTGATGTGCGGATATCTGCAGTTTCGGCAGTATTTCTGCTGGTTCCCGCACATTGCCGAGGGCCGTCCGGCCGACTCTAGGCGGGGACGGTCCAGGCGTGGTCAGGGATCACTCGGATCGCCACTGTGTAGGTGCTCGTGAAGTGCCCGGCCGTCATTCCGATCGCCTCCAACAGTCCTGCGTACTTGTCCTGCAACTCGCGCAGTGCGTCGGCCGACGGCGCGTCCGGCGCGAGCTCGGCATGACCGGCGAGCACGACTGCGTCGCCGCCGAGAGCATCGGAATTGAAGTTCAGCGTCACTCGGCCGTTGGCCGTGATGTGCCGCAGCTTCGCTGCCCCCGGTTGGCTGTAGATCAGAGCGCCGCCATCAGTCCAGAGGAACCAGACCAGCCGGGGCGCCGGGCGACCGCTGGGCGTCACGGTGGTCAGCCAGACGAGCGTGTCCTGGGTGAGCCGGCGGCGGACCTGCGCGGTCATCTCGAATGCCATGGGTTCCATCCTGGCCCCGCACGTGGCCGATCGGAGAGGGCCGGTGCAACGCCTGTGCGCACACCTCCGCGGCGTCTCGGTCGAGGGTGGGAAGCTGGACCGGATGCACACCACGCCTGATCGCAACCGTGCCGAGATCGTGGTCGATCTCGATGCGATCGCGGACAACGTCGCCACGCTCAGGTCCCGCGCCGACCGCCCGTTGATGGCGGTGGTCAAGGCCGATGGGTACGGACACGGCCTGGTGCCGAGCGCACGCGCGGCGGTGCGGGGCGGCGCGGACACCTTGGGTGTAACGGTCATCGAGGAAGCCATAGCTCTGCGCCGGGCCGGCATCGGCGTCCCTATTCTGGCCTGGCTGACCGGGAGCGGCGAGAACTTGACCGCGGCATTGACCCAGGACGTCGAGCTGTCGGCCGCCTCGATCTGGATGCTCGAGGAGATCGCCGAGGCCGGGCAGGCGTGCGGCCACGTGGCGCGGGTGCACCTCAAGGTCGACACCGGGCTCTCGCGCGGTGGCGCGCACATGTCGGACTGGCCGGATCTCGTAGCCGCGGCCGCCGCCGCCCAGGAGGTCGGGCAGCTGAAGGTAGGCGGAATCTGGACGCATCTGGCCTATGCGGACACTCCCGGCCACTCCACGATCACCGCCCAACTGGCGGCCTTCGACGACGCCGTACGGATCGCTGCTCGGGACGGCCTGGGCGATGTGCCCAAGCACGTGGCCAACTCCGCAGCGACGCTCACCCTGCCGGATGCCCACTACGACATGGTCCGGCCCGGGATCGCGGTCTATGGGCTGGACCCGATGGGCGGCGACCCTGCGGCGTACGGACTGCGGCCGGCGATGACGGTTCAGGCCGCGGTGACGCTGGTGAAGCGAGTCCCCGCGGGGTCCGGTGTCTCGTACGGCCATGAGTACACGACGTCAAAGCCGAGCACTCTCGCGCTGATCCCGGTCGGGTACGCCGACGGGGTTCCGCGTAACGCGACGAATGTCGGGCCGGTCTGGTTGGCGGGGGCGCGACGCACGATCGCCGGCCGGGTGTGCATGGACCAGTTCGTCGTCGACGTGGGGGATGACCCTGTACAGGCCGGCGAGACTGCCGTGCTGTGGGGACCGGGTACGGTCGGGGAGCCCACTGCTCAGGACTGGGCCACCGCGTTGCACACGATCCACTACGAACTCGTCTCCCGGGTCGGCGGTCGCCTGGCGCGTCGTTATCTGAGCTCGGTCCCGGAGGAAGTCCCGGACCCAGCTTCGCGCCCGTGAGCGGCCCCGAGCCCGGATCCAGCGCAGGGCCGGGCGCGTTGGAGGTGCTGAGCGGTGCCGCCGTCGGACTGGTCGCCGTCGGTGCCACAGCTACCGTTCTCGCGCGCCGGATCGCAGCCTTCCGGCAACGCGACGCCCGGGCCGACACGATCTTCGGTCGAGAGAACCGCACGCCGCGAGATGTCGTGCACACCGATGACGGAATCCCGCTGCATGTGGAACAGATCGGACCCGACGACGCCACCCTGACTGTGATCTTCATCCACGGATACACGCTGACCAGCGGATCCTGGTACTACCAGCGGCAGGAGTTCGCCCCGCTCGGCGGACCCGCGCTGCGGCTGCTCCTCTATGACCAACGCGGCCATGGTGCCTCGGGCTGGGGTGACCCCGAGCGGGCGACGATCGACCAGATCGCCGACGACCTCGCCCGGGTCATCGACGATCGGGTGGCAACCGGCCGCATCGCCCTGGTCGGTCACTCCATGGGTGGGATGGCGATCATGGGTCTGGCCGAGCGACGGCCAGAGCTCTTCGGCCCTCGGGTTGTCGGTGTCGCGCTCATCTCCACCTCCACCGGAAACCTCGCCTCGGTGGGCTTCGGTATGCCGCAAGCAATTACCGGTTTGAGTACGGCCGTGCTACCGGTGCTCGCCAAACTCGCGAGGAGGCGACCGGCCGTTGCCGAGCGCACCCGGCGGGTCGGCAAGGACGTCGCGTTCGTGGTCACGAAGTGGATGAGCTTCTCCGGACGCGACGTCACACCCGGCCTGGCATCGTTCGTGGACAGGATGATCGCCTCCACTCCGGTCGACGTGATCGGCGCCTTTTATCCGTCCTTGGCCGGAATGGACAACTCTGGTGTCCTGGGCCCGCTCGAGAACGTGGCCACGCTGATCCTGTGTGGTGACGATGATCGGACGACGCCCAAGGCACACAGCGAACTGCTGGCCGAGAAACTGCCGGGCAGTGAACTGGTCATCGTGGCCGATGCCGGCCACCTGGCCCTGATGGAACGCCCGGACGCGGTCAACGAGCACCTGAGGGCCTTCTTCCGGCGCTGCGCGCACCGCTTACCGCGTGCCCCGCTGGAGGTCCGGGTTGGCGACACCTGACAGCATCGTCGTCAGCCTGCCGACCGCTGCCGACACGTACCGGCTCGGTCGCAATCGACTGGCACCGCTGCTCGAACCGGGTGACCTGATCATCGCCAGTGGGCCGCTGGGCGTCGGGAAGACCGCGCTGGTACAGGGGATCGGAGCTGGGCTCCAGGTGGACGGGCCGGTGCTCTCGCCCACGTTCGTGATCGCCCGCGTTCACCGTGGTGGACGAATCCCGCTGATTCATGTCGACGCCTATCGGCTCGACTCGATCCGGGAGATCGACGACCTCGACCTGGATTCCGATCTCGCTCAGTCGGTTACGGCGGTCGAATGGGGACAGGGCCTGGTCGAGCACCTGACCGACGGGCACCTGTTGGTCGAGCTCAGCCTGCAGCCAGGCAATCAGGCAGGGGCAGGCAGTGAGCCCCGCACCGCCACGCTGACCGCCGGGGGCCCGGGTTGGCGCCGCCGACTCTCCGCGATCATGGAGCTGTGACCAGTCTGCGTCGGCGTGTTGTGGTCAAAGCTCCATGATCGCGGGTGGCTTTGGGCTGTTGCCTAGGGTGGCTGGGTGCTCGTCCTGGCTCTCGACACCGCTACCCCGACCGTCGTGATCGGCCTGGTCGACATAGGCCCGCCGGCCGAGTCGGGCTGGTACGGGCTTGGCGTACGGGCGGCCAGGAGCGTCCCGAGCGGCAACCGGCACGCGGAGACCCTCGGGGCACTGATCCCCGACGTTCTCGACGAGGGCGGGATCGGCATGGCCGACTTGTCCGCCATCGTCGCCGGTCTCGGTCCGGGACCGTTCACCGGACTACGCGTAGGGGTGGTCACGGCGGCAGCTCTCGGCGACGCCCTGGGCGTACCGGCGTATGGGGTGTGCACCCACGACGCCATCGCAACCATGCACAAAGCCCTCGCCGGCTCGGTGCCCGACGGGACAATCGTGC